>NZ_JBVVQC010000002.1:173171-400146 GCF_055811515.1 Mesorhizobium sp. WSM4841 | reverse complement strand
CTTTGCCGGCGATGCGAACGGCGCCGGCATTTCCTCCACCCCTGGGGCGGCAAAGCTTTCCTGATGATAGTTGGCCATGTCGAAGCCGGCTGCCTCCAGCATCTGCCGCACCGCGCGCATGAACGGGTCGGGGCCGCAGCAGAAAATTTCGCGCTCGCGAAAATCGGGCGCCAGCAGCGGCAGCCGTATCGCGTCGATCCGGCCCATATGGCCGAACCAGCCCTCGCGGCTGGACCGCTCCTCGATCATGAAGCCGAGCGTCAGGCCCGGCATGCGGCTGCCGAGCAGCTCGAGCTCCTTGCGGAAGATGATCTCCTCGGGCTTTCGCGCGCAGTTGACGAAGCCGACATCTGTCCATGGCGCGCAGTCGTTCAGCCAGCGCAGCATCGACATCATCGGCGTCACGCCGGAGCCGGCCGAAATGAACAGATACTTGGCCGCGGGATGGCTGTGCAGCGAAAAGTCGCCCGTCGGCCCATAGGCCTTCACGTGAACACCGGGCTTCAGACTGTCGAACATCCAGCGCGTGCCGAGGCTGCCGGCCTGCGCTTTCACCGTCACCGCGATCGAGAACGGCCGCGACGGCGAGGACGACAGCGTATAGGTCCGCATCAGCGGGCCGTCGGTGGTCGGCAGTTCAAGCGTCACGAACTGCCCCGGTCTGTAGCGGAACCAGGTCTGGTTATCGGAGCGGAAGGTGAAGGTCTTCACGTCAGGCGCCTCGTCGCTGACGCCGATCACTTCCAGCACCTGGAGCCTGTCGTTCCAGGGCGCCATCTCGTCGAGATGGCGGTAGAGGCCAAGGTCCGTCATCGCATTCATCCCCTTGACCTCGCTCAGGCGACGCTGCGCAGCGCCGGCCGGCCGGCCTCGGCAAGGCGCGGCCCGATGAAGGAGGCGTACCATTCGACGAACTGGATGACGCCGCCCTCATGCAGTTCCGAATAGGGGCCGGGCTCATAGGCCGGCGACAGGATGCCGAAGGAGTTTTCCTCAACGATGCGGCGGTCCTGGTCGTTGGTCTCGGTCCAGACATGGGTGAGATCGGCGAGGTCGTAATCGACGCCTTCGACCGCGTCCTTATGGACAAGCCATTTGGTGGTGACGGCCGTTTCCGTGGCACTGATCGGCAGCACGCGGAAGGTGACCGCGTGATCGCCGAGGATATGGTTCCAGGTCGTCGGATAGTGATAGAGCAGCAGCGAGCCGATACGGTCGGTCGAAACGCTGTCGGAAAGGTTCTTCTTCACCGCGCGTCTTCCCGTCATCGTATAGCTGACGGCGTCGCGCAGCAGCGGCGCGCGGGTGGCGCGATACTGCCCGGCCGGATCGATGCGGAACTTGCTCGGCAGGCCCGCCGCCTCGCATTTCGCCCAGTGCGCGAGCATCTCCGGATCGCTGTCGGCGCCCTGCACGCCGGTCACGGTCGGCGCTTCCGGGAATGTCTTGCACAGTTCCGGATGGTTGCCGGCGCAATGATAGCACTCGCGGTTGTTCTCCCAGACGAGCTTCCAGTTGCCCTTCTCGACGATGGTCGATTCGAAGGCGACCTTTGCCTCGCGCAGCCGGTGCGGCAGGAGGTAAGGCTCGATCATGGCGCGCATCGGCGCGAAATCGGCGGGCTCCTTGGCCAGGCAGACGAAGATGTAGCCACCGATGCTTTCGCAAGCCACCGGCTTCAGGCTGAACTGGCTCTTGTCGAAGCTGTCCGCCATCTGCCTTGCGAACAAGAGCCGGCCGTCCAGCTCGTAGGTCCACTGGTGATAGGGGCAGACGAGCTTCGCCGCCGTACCCTTGTCGGCGTTGCAGACGCGGCTGCCGCGATGCCGGCAGGAATTGTGGAAGGCGTTGATCTTGCCTTGCTGGTCGCGGACCAGCACGACCGGATAGTCGCCGATCTGGGCGGTGATGTAGCTGCCCGGCTTCGGCAACTCGCAATCGTGGCCGATGAACACCCAGTCGCGATACCAGATCAGCTCCATGTCGAGCTTGAAGAAATCGGGATCGGTGTAGAAGGGCTGCTCGAGCGAGTAGCCTTCCCTGCGGCCGTGCAAGAGCCTCAGCATGTCGTTGCGCGCATCCATGTCCTGTCCTCATAGCCGTCGCATCGGCCCGAAATCGGAATCGATTTCGGAAAGCACGATGCGCAATTCAAAGTCTTGGAGCGTACTTTGTGCGTCCAAATGGACGCACGTCGCTCCAAAGACTGAACTGGTGGTGATGGAGGGAGGATCGGCCGCAAGCCGGCGACAGGGCCGGACATGCACTATCCACCTCTTGACCGCCCACCGCGATCAGTCGAGTCTAGAAATCTCGGGCTGGTTTCCGGGCTCTGGAGTGTCCTTGCGGACCATCGCGACACCTTCCCAGGCTTGGGCCCAGTGGTCTCCCGTTGCGACTTGAACTCCACCACCGTTGCGGGGGCAGCGCCGGGTTCTGACCGGCTTCCCAATTCTCCGCTTCGTCGTCACCAAGCGGCACCTGAGATGGCGTGATCTAATCATGACGGCCGGCTGACTGTCCGCATGAAAGCGACATCGTATCCATGCGGCGCGACACCGCCGGCGAAACCTGTGGGCCGGGATTTGAGGAAGGTGAACTTTGCGCCTGCTGCGAGCGCTGCCGGTTCTGAAAGCGTGCCGGATTGACCATTGCAGGGCGCCGAAATGGTTAACGATTCGACAACAACTCAGCGCCGGCTTTTTAAGCCGCTTCTAAAATCGAACCGAACGGTTCGTTTCTGTTGACAATGCGTGCATGACACTGTGAACGCAGGTCCGGCAATCCGTCAATGGTCGATTAGCCTCTTTGTCCTAAACCTTTGAAAACAAGCCAGAAAGCAATGACGATAGAAGCCTCTGGTACAATTTCAAGGTGTAGATTCTTGGTCCACACGGAACAACTTCGTGATTGGAATCCGCCGGATGGCCTTCCCACATCGGGGCTGTCCGAACGACGCGAATTCCTCCCAAGACACGCCGCTAGACGGACGGAAAACTAAAGATACTGGAGTTCCAAAAATGAAAAAGATTGCTCTTACTGCCGTCGCCGTTCTGGCCATCACCGGCAGCGCCTTTGCTGGCAGCGACCATTATGGGTCCAACGGCGCCAATCAGCCGACCGCCTCGGTCGACAGTTCGTATACGGCTTCCATTCAGAAGTCGGCTCACGCTGAAAAGCCCGTCGACCAGGGCGCCGACCGCAACCTTTTCGGCAACAATTAACAGCTGATCCCAGACCATGATCCCGAAGTGGAAACCGGTTTTTGGAAAAGATCATGGTCAAACAACAAGACAAAGCGGCCAGTCCGCCGCTCGGGATCTGAAAAATTCAGGAGTACTAGAAATGAAGAAGATCATTCTTGCCACCGTCGCCATCCTGGCTGTCTCCGGCAGCGCTTTTGCCGGCAGCGACAACTTTGGATCGAACGGCGCCAACCAGCCGGCCGCTGCGGTCGACAACGGCTCGTACACAGCTTCGATTCAGAATTCGGCTTCGGCGCAGAATCCGGTTCCGGCTGACGAGAAGCCCGTCAATGGCAGCGACCGTAACCTCTTCGGCAACAACTAATGTCGATCCCAACAGCAGCGGCGGCATTGTCTTTCACAAAGACCGCGGCCGCCGCGCTGATGGGATACGAAAATCCAGGATTACTGAAATGAAGAAGATCGTTCTCACCGCTGCGGCACTTTTGATTGCTGCCGGCAGCGCCTATGCCCGCAACGACAACGTTGGCGGAACCGACATCAACAAGCAGGCGACCGTCAACGTCGACAACACGCAGACGTTTTCGGTAAGCAATACCGGCTCGCCGGTTTACAAGCTGCTCAATTCCTCGGGCGACGTACAGAAGTCCGCCCCGCAGGGCAGCGACCGGAACCTGTTCGGCCGCTAACAGCGACCTGAATGCAATGCACAAGAGCGGCGGGCCTTGCCCGCCGCTCTTGTTTTTGCCTTCGCCAAACTGCCTGATCCAGTAGTTAGGCTGCCTTTGCTTCCGCCATGTGGAGTGTGAAGGAATGTCCGTCGACGTCGAAAATATGCAGGTCGCCGGGATCGGCATTCAACCGCAACGCAGCGCCGCGCTTGACTTCGACATTGCCTGGCAGCTTGGTCACCAGCGGCAGGTCGGCGCGGCCGATGTCGACATAGACGAGCTGGACCTCGCCGAGCTGCTCGACATAATCCACCGTTCCCTCGAAAAGATAATCGGCGCCGGTGGCGATCATCAGATCCTCCGGCCGCACGCCGAAGCTGACCGAAGCACCCTTCACTGACGCCGGCGTGGCGATCGGCACCGTCGCCTTGCGCCCGCCGACATGACTGACGATGGTCGGGTCGCCTGATTTGTCGATCGTCGCCGGCAGGATGTTCATGGCCGGCGAGCCGATGAACTGGGCGACGAACAAATTGCCGGGTCTCTTGTAGAGCTCCATCGGCGTGCCGACCTGCTCGATATGGCCCTCCTTGAGCACGACGATGCGGTCGGCCAGCGTCATCGCCTCGACCTGGTCGTGGGTGACGTAGATCATCGTTGTAGCAGGCATCGACTCCTTGAGCTTGGCGATCTCGATGCGGGTGGCAACCCGCAGTGCCGCGTCGAGGTTCGACAGCGGCTCGTCGAACAGGAAGACCTTCGGGTTACGCACGATGGCGCGGCCGATGGCGACGCGCTGGCGCTGGCCGCCCGACATCGCCTTGGGCAAGCGGTCGAGATATTTGGTCAGCTGCAGGATTTCCGCCGCCTGGCGCACCCGCTTGTCGATCTCGGCCTTGCTCTCCTTGCCGATCTTCATCGAGAACGCCATGTTGTCGTAGACGGTCATGTGCGGATAGAGCGCATAGGACTGGAACACCATGGCGATGCCGCGCTTCGACGGTGGCACGTCGTTCACCACCTCGCCGTCGATCTTGAGCTCGCCGGAGGTGATTTCCTCAAGCCCGGCGATGGACCGCAGCAAGGTCGACTTGCCACAGCCCGAAGGGCCGACGAAGACGATGAACTCGCCCGACTTGATGTCGAGGTCGATGCCGTGGAGAATATTGAGATTGCCGTATGATTTCTTCACTTGCCTTAGCGTGACATCGGCCATGATTCCCTCCAGTGAATTGCCAACTCAGTCGATGCGCCCGAACCAGGCGCCGTAGCCGCCGAGGCGGATAGAGCCGGCGACAGTCTGTCCCGAAAACCCGTGCCCCGGCAAGGGCTGCAGCGAGCGTCCGCCGAGATCGATTTCGGCCGGTCGGCTGCCAAGATTGAAGGCGCAGACGATCTGCTCATTGCCCTCGCGGCGCGTGAAGGCGACCGTATCGCCCTGGCTTTCGATGAAGTCGATTTCGCCCTTGGCCAGCGCCGGATGTAAACGGCGGAAGGCAAGAAAGCGCCGGTAATGTTCGAGCAGCGAGCTGTTGTCGCCCTGCTGCACATCGACCGCTTGCGAAAGGTGCTTGGTGGGCACGGGCAGCCAGGGCTTTGCCTTGGAGAAGCCGCCATTGCTGTCGGCGCCATTCCAGACCATCGGCGTGCGACAGCCGTCGCGGCCCTTGAACTCCGGCCAGAAGCGGATGCCGTAGGGGTCCCGCAGATCCTCGAATTGCAATTCCGCTTCGCCAAGACCAAGTTCCTCGCCCTGATAGATACAGACCGAGCCGCGCAGCGACATCAGCAGCGCCGAGATCACCTTGAGATAAGCGGTCCGGTCGGCCTCGTCGGCCGCCCAGCGCGAGGCAGTGCGCATCACGTCATGGTTGGAGAAGGCCCAGCACGACCAGCCGTCGCTGGCGACCTTGCCGAAGGCCTCCAGCACTGAACGCACCTTTGCCGCGCTGATCTTTTCGGGCGCCAGGAAGTCGAACGAATAGCACATGTGCACGCGCTTGCTGCCGGCGGTGTAGGCCGCCACCACCTCCAGCCCGCGCTGCGAATCGCCGACTTCGCCGACCGCCGCCGTCGCCGGATATTCATCAAGCAGGGCGCGGAAGCGTTCGAGGAAACCGAGATTTTCGGGACGGCTCTTGTCGTAGAGGTGGTCCTGGTAGTTGTAGGGGTTTACGGAAGGAGCAGTCTGGTCGTTGCGCTGTTCGGGCGGCAGCGGCGGATTGTCCTCCAGGCCCTGGCTGTGGAAGTAGAAATTGATGGTGTCGAGGCGGAAGCCGTCGACGCCGCGCTCCAGCCAGAAGCGGGTGACATCGAGCAGCGCATCCTGGACCGCGCGGCTGTGGAAGTTGAGATCGGGCTGCTCGGCCAGGAAATTATGCAGGTAATATTGCTGGCGGCTGGTGTCCCACTGCCAGGCCGAACCGCCGAAGATCGACAGCCAGTTGTTGGGTGGCGTGCCGTCGGGCTTGGCGTCGGCCCAGACATACCAGTCCGCCTTCGGGTTGGTGCGGCTCGAGCGGCTTTCCCTAAACCACGGATGGATGTCGGCAGTATGCGACAGCACCTCGTCGATCATCACCTTGAGCCCGAGCCTGTGCGCCTCGGCAGTCAAGGCATCGAAATCGGCCAGCGTGCCGAACATCGGATCGACGTCGCAATAGTCTGATACGTCGTAGCCGAAATCCTTCATCGGCGACCTGAAGAACGGCGAGATCCAGATGGCATCGACGCCGAGCGCCGCGATATAGGGCAGCCTGCGGATGATGCCCCTGAGGTCGCCGATGCCGTCGCCGTTGGAGTCCTGGTAGCTGCGCGGATAGATCTGGTAGATCACGGCACCTCGCCACCAGTCGCGGTTGACGGCGACGTCGGGGCTCAATGTCGCTTTCACAGCGGATTGCATAAGCTCAACCTCCTTTCACCGAGCCGGCGAGCAGCCCGCGGACGAAATAGCGCTGCAGCGAGAAGAACACGATCAGCGGCACGACAATGGTGATGAAAGCCGATGTCGTCAGAATCTCCCAGTCGCCGCCGCGCGAGCCGAGCAACGCGTTGAGCTTGGCAGTCAGCACGATCTGGTCGCCCTCGGTACCGAGGAAAACCATCGCGACCAGCAGGTCGTTCCACACCCAGAGGAACTGGAAGATGGCGAAGGAGGCCAGCACCGGGAATGACAGCGGCAGCACGATCTTGACGAAGATCTCGAAATCGCTGGCGCCGTCGATGCGCGCCGATTCCATGATTTCGCGCGGCAGGCCGGCAATGTAGCTTCTGAGGAGATAGATGGCGAAGGGCAGGCCGAAGCCGGTATGCGCCAGCCAGATGCCGAGATAGGTTTTCGACGGCACGCCGAAGAAGCTGCCGACGCCGTTGTAGAGCTTCAGCAGCGGGATCAGCGACATTTGCAGCGGCACGACCAAGAGCCCGATGATGACCGCTATGAGCAATGCGCGGCCGGGAAAGCGCATCCAGGCCAGCGCATAGGCCGCGAATGCCGCGATCAGGATCGGGATGACCGTCGCCGGAATGGTGACGGTCAGCGAATTCATGAAGGAGCGGCCGATGCCTTCCGAAAACAGCACCGTGTCGTAATTGTCGGTGGTGAATTTCGGCGGCGCCGACGAGGCGTAGTAGACGCGCTGGCCGCGCTCGCCCTCGAAGGCCTTCGTTGAGGTCATGACGAAACTGCCGTCGGCGTTGAGCTGCAAGGTCTCGCCGTCGCCGAGATCGGCTGTGGTGCCGGCGGGATATTGCGTCGGCGCCGACGACTTGACGCCGAAGGCGCTGATGTCGCGGGCCGGATCGTCGCCGAAGATGTTGCCCTCGAGGACGAACTTGCCGTCCTTCTCGACTTGCGCCGAGGCGGGTGGCAGCCGGCCCGCTTCCGTCTGGGTGGAACTGGCGAACGAGTTCCACCAGCCCGAGGCGATGATCTGATCCTTGTCGCGCAGCGACGAGACGAGAATGCCGAGCGTCGGGATAGTCCAGATCGCGACGAAGATGAAGACCGCGATATGGACGCCGAAACGGCTGGCAAAGGACTTTCCGGTCGCCGCGGCCATCTCAATGCCCTCCCGTCTCTTTGTTGGCCTGGCGGATGTTCCAGACCATGATCGGAATGACCGCGATCATGATGATGATGGCGATGGTGGCGCCGCGGCCGAAATCGCCGCCGCCGCGGAACATCCAGTCGAACATCAGATTGGCCAGAACCTGGCTGTTCCATTGGCCGTTGGTCATGGTCAGCACGATGTCGAAAACCTTCAGCACCAGGATGGTGATCGTGGTCCAGACGACGGCGATCGTGCCCCAGATCTGCGGCACCATGATCTTCCAGAAGATCTGGAACGGATTGGCGCCGTCGATGACGGCCGCCTCCAGCGTCTCTTCGGGAATACCCCGCAAGGCAGAGGACAGGATGACCATGGCAAAGCCGGTTTGGATCCAGATCAGGATGATCATCAGGAAGAAATTGTTCCAGAACGGCAGCGAGATCCAGACCTGAGGCTGGCCGCCGAAATACTGGATGATGGCGTTGAGCAGACCGATCTGCGTCTGGCCCGCGCCGCGATACTCGTAGATGAATTTCCAGATGACGCTGGCGCCGACGAAGGAGATGGCCAGCGGCAGGAAAATCAGGCTCTTGGCGATGGTGCCCCACCAGATCTTGTCGGTAAGGACGGCGATGATCAGCCCGAGGAAGGTGCAGGCGGCAGGCACGACCGCCAGCCAGATGATGTTGTTGAAGATGGCGTTGCGGAACTCGCGGTCGCCGAACGCCCATTCATAATTGGCGAAGCCGACGAAATTGGCGCCACCGCGATCGAGCAACGACAGCCTCAGAGTCTCCACGACCGGGTAGATCAGGTAGATGGTGAGGATGATCATGGCCGGGCCGACGAACAGCCACGGCCGGATCATCCCCTGCCGGCGCAGATTGTCGATGGCCGCAGCACCTGCAACGCCGCGCGACGGGAAGATGATGTCCACCAGTTTGTTGGCGCCCCAGAAATAGGCGACGCAGCCGCCGACGCCGACGATGATGACTGTTATGGCCGAGAAAATCTGTGCCGCCACGGGTCCCTCCCTCTGCGCATGATCCGCCAGTCGAGAATGGCCTTGGCGACGGAATCATGGCCGATTCAGTTGTTTGGAATGCGACCGGATGCGAGGCGGGTTCTGCTCTTGCGGGTCGCGCGTCATGCCGGAATGTGCTCACAAACAAAGATTACTGCGCCGCGGGCCGCCGGTCGGATCCGGGCCACTGAGGCCCGGATCCATTCAGGATCGGCAGTCCGAACGTTCAGCCGGGCCGCCTACTTGATCGCGTCCCAGCTCTTCTGGATGTCGGTGGCGACATCCTGGGCGGACTTGCCGCCGACGAGATCGATCATGCCGGTCCAGAAGGCGCCGGCGCCGATCTTGCCCGGCATCAGATCGGACCCGTCGAAGCGGAACGTCGAGGCTTCGGCAAGGATTTCGCCCTGCTTCTTCAGCGCGTCGCTGGCATAGGCGTCCTTGTTGGCCGACTTGAACGGCGTCACGAAGCCGCCCTGCGCCATCCAGATCTCATGGGCGAGCGGCATCTTCAGGAATTCGATGAACGCGCGGGCACTCTTGCTATCCTTGGTGATCATGGCCAGCGTGCCGGCGCCGAGCACCGGGGTGCCGAGGTCGGGCTTGGAGGCGTAAGGTGGGAAGTAGAAGAAGTCGACGTCCTGGCCGACCTCAGTGCCTTCCGGGAAGAAGGTCGGGATGAACGAAGCCTGATGATGCAAGTAGCATTTAGGCGGCACCGAGAAGAGGCCTTTCGGGCTGTCGCGGAAGTCGGTCGCCGCAACTGCCTTGGCGCCGCCGTCGACCATCTTGTCGTCGGTCGCGATCTTGCCGAACATGTCGATGGCGTTGACCACCGCGGGGTCGTTGAACGGAATCTCGTTCTTCACCCATTTGTCGTAAGTCTCGGGCGTCTGGGTGCGCAGCATGATGTCCTCGACCCAGTCGGTCGCCGGCCAGCCGGTGGCGCCGCCCGAACCGAGCCCGATGCACCATGGTGTGCCGCCGTCGGCGATGATCTTCTTTTCAAGCTCGGCGAGCTCTTCCTGCGTCTTCGGCACCTCGTAGTCGGCTTCCTCGAAATTGTCCGGCGAGTACCAGACCAGCGATTTCACGTCGGCCTTGTACGGGAAGGCGAAGAAGCCCGGCTTGCCGTCCTTGTCGTTGAAGGTGCCGAGATCGACCCATGACTGGCCGGCGCCGTAATTGTCCTTGATCCAGTTGGCGGTGTCGTCGCCGAGCGGCGTCAGCAGGCCCTTGGACGCCAGATCCTGGATCAGGCCCGGCTGCGGCAGCACGGCGATGTTGGGCGGGCTGCCGGCCTGCGTGTCGATGACGATCTGCTGTTCGTAATTTTCCGACGAGGAGTATTTGATCTCGGCGCCGGTGGCCTCCGAGAAATAGTCGAGAACGGTGCGGATGAGGGCTTCGTCCTCGCCGCGCCATGGTCCGAAGATCGACAGCGTCTCGCCCTTGAGGTCGACCTTCTTGAGCTCTTCGTAGTTCGCCCAGTTGAAGCGGGGGTCTTCACCCGGCTTGAACTTCAGTTCGGCTTGCGCCGGCGCGCCTAGGGCGAGCGTGACAAACGCGGCACCCAGCAGAAGCATTTTCTTCATCGGTATTCCTCCCAGTGGTCACAAGCACTCGGACGAAACCTCCATTCCGTCCGCCGACGCTGCAGGACTGTGACTCAGTCGGAAAGGAACCGCAACCTTTCGAAGAGTCTTCCAAAGCGCTTTGGTCGTTTCGATCACGCCACCGAATCGACCAGAAGTCAAGAGGACGGTAGCGTGATCGATTTAATCTCTCGACATAGATAGCGAACAAAGGGCACTGCAGCACGCTTTTCGGCGCTGCAACAGCAAATTTTGCTTCAAACCGGTTAAAAAGGGTGCTTATGGTCTTTGCATTCGGCAGCGCTGCCCGCGGCGGGGGCAGGCGATCCATAGTTAAAGCGCTTTGAGGCTTGGAGGCCTCCGGTGAACCTCAAACAGCTTTCCCACATGCTGGCGCTTTCGCAGACAACGGTAAGCCGTGCGCTGAACGGCTACCCGGAAGTCAACGAGGAAACGCGCCGGCGGGTGATCGACGCCGCCAAGCGCCACGGCTACCGCCCCAACCCGAGCGCGCGCCGGCTGGCTACCGGCAAGACCGGGATGATCGGTTATGTCTTGCCGACCGGGGCGGCCGTCGACATCGACCCGCATTTCGTCGAATTCCTGTCCGGTCTCGGCGACTACGCCCGTTCTCACGAACTCGACCTGGTGCTGTCCCCGGCCGATGCCGACGACCAGGAGACCACCTATCGGCGCATCGTCGCCAACCGGCAGGTCGACGCCGTCTACATCTCGTCGCCGAGGCCGGCCGACCGGCGGGTGGCGCTGGTCAACACGCTCGGCATCCCCTTCATCGTCCACGGCCGCAGCGAAGGCCTCGATTTCGACTATCCTTTCACCGATATCGACAATGAGGGCGCCTTCCATGAGGCGGCACGGCTGCTCGTCCAGCTCGGTCACCGGCGGCTGGCGCTGATCAACGGCGACGACCGCGAGACCTTCGCCATTCACCGCGAGCGTGGCGTGCGCCGGGCGCTGGCGGCGAGCGGTCTGGCGCTTGGCGAAGGCCATGTCTGTTCCCTCGCCATGACCGAGGAGAACGGCTACCGCGCCGCCAGGCGCCTACTTGAGCAAAGCGATGCGCCGACCGCGATCGCCTGCTCCAGCCTGATCATGGCGCTCGGCGTCGTGCGCGCGGTGCGCGATCTCGGCCTGACCATCCCCGGCGACCTGTCGCTGATCGCCCATGACGACGTTTTCCCCTGGCTCAAGCCGGAGAATTTTTCGGTGCCGTTGTCGACGACGCGTTCGTCGATCCGCTTGGCCGGCGCGCGCATTGCCGAGCGGCTGGCGGCGCGGATTTCCGGATTGGAAGAGGGCGCCCGCGGCGAAGTCTGGCCGGTCGATCTGGTGATCAGGGGATCGGTCGCCGGTGCGCAGGCCTAATGGTCAAACTCAACCACTCTGAGCGACCGAGTTCGATCCTTCTCGGCCTTTCGTTCGGAGAACTTCTACGGCAAGCCCTGACCCCAAAGCGGACATGCGGCCTTGAGTCAATGTTTACTAGCCACCTGTGCGCCGGGTGCTAAGCTACGACGATTGCGCATCCTTTATTCGAGGCAGAATATGTCTTCAACCTTCATTTCAAAAGGCGCTGATGGCTACGATCAATACATGGGCAGATGGAGCAGGCGTCTAGCCCCATTGTTTTTGGATTTCGCCGGCGCTGCGGATGGAGAGCGGATCATAGACGTTGGATGTGGAACGGGCAGCTTGACGTTCTTGATCCCAGCCCGAGCAAATATCTCAACCATCGAGGCTATAGATTACGAGGAACAATTCATTGAGGCGTTGAAGCGGCGGAACAGCGACTCTCGGATAACTGCAAGCCAAGGCGATGCTTGTGCGTTACCATTCGGCGAAAATCAATTCGATCGCGCTCTGTCTATGCTCGTTCTACATTTTGTGTCGGACCCGCATCTGGCGGTAAGTGAGATGCTTCGCGTGGTGCGACCCGGTGGCATCGTTGCTGCGACCGTTTGGGACACCTTTGGGGGAATGCCCAGCCAGCGCATTTTCTGGGATACCATCGCCGCAATCGAGCCTAGTACATTCGCCCGGCGTCGCCTCGCTTTAGTGAGACCCATGACGTTCCCCGGCGAGATGACGCGCGCATTCGTTGGTGCTGGCCTTCAACAAATCACAGAAGCGACGCTAACCATTCGAATGGAATTTGCGAAGTTTG
The DNA here is from genome assembly GCF_055811515.1 of Mesorhizobium sp. WSM4841. NCBI lineage: Bacteria > Pseudomonadati > Pseudomonadota > Alphaproteobacteria > Hyphomicrobiales > Phyllobacteriaceae > Mesorhizobium > Mesorhizobium sp. WSM4841. The sequence goes on along the minus strand of NZ_JBVVQC010000002.1, from coordinate 387,410 downwards.
ACGACTATTGGCTTCCACTTATCAACGGCCAAGGCACGTTGGCAGCATTCTTGGCCACGCTGCCTGATGGCGTTCCGGAGAAAGTTCAAGCCAGTGTTAGACAAGCCTACCTATGTGATCAACCAGACGGCCCACGCAGTTTTGCGAGCGTAGCTTGGGCCGTCAAAGGAATAGTGCCAAGTCGAGCAGCATAGGGAACGCCGGCAGGGCTTACCCGCGACAATCGGGGACGTCTGCTGTTGGCGCTGCCTGCTCGTTCCGATTGGCGAGGCGGAGGGCAGAAAACCACTCATCTCGGGCATCTTCGGCAACGAGTTTTGAGCCTATTGCATGTCGCTTAAAAAGTGCTGCCGTTTGGGATAATGCACAAACAGAAGCTTGAAGCGCAAAACCTACTCCTTGGCTGCCTCAGCCGCTTTGATATCCAGCAGCCCATAGCCGAAATCATTGTCCCTGCCCTTGGGCCCGAGATCCCTTGCCGTGGCGGCCAGCGCTTTCTCGACCCAGTCGGCGGAACGGTCGGGCGCGGCATGAAAGAGATTGGCGATCGCGCCGGTCACGATGGCTGCGGCAAACGAGGTGCCGGTGACCACATCCGAACCGGCCCCGCTCGGCGCCACCATCTCGACGCCGGGAGCGGAGAGGAAGACGTAGGCGCCGCGATTGGCTTGCTGCATCAGCCCGTCCTTGGCATCGGTAGCAGTCACCGCGATGACGCCGTCGAAGGCGGCCGGGTAGCCGTAGGGCGCCTTGGGTCCGTTGTTGCCGGCGGCGGCGACCAGCACGATGCCCAAGGCGCGAGCATTGCGGCAGGCGATGCCGAGCAGGTCGTTCTTCGGGCCGACGAAGCTCATATTGATGATGCGGACATCCTGCTCCGCCGCCCAGTCGAGCGCCGCCAGGATGACATCCATGGTCGACTTGCCGCCCTCGAAGGCGCGGGTGTGATAGATCTTGGCGCCCGGCGCCATGCCCTTAAGCGCGCCGACGCCGGCGATCAGGCCGTCGATCGAGGTGCCGTGATCGCGCGCCTCGATCGGCACGTCGGGCATGGCGTCGAACTGATCGGCGATGACGCCGGAGAGCGCCGGATTGGTATCGTCGATGGCGGTGTCGATGACGGCGACGCGTACATTCTCGCCGCTCGCCGCTCTCGAATCGAGCGCGATGCGCTCGAAGGCATAGTTGACGATGGTGGCTGCCTGCTGCAGCGAGTAGATATGGTTGGGCTCGCGCCGCAGGGTGCGGCCGTCGGCGGCAAGCTGCGCCAGCACGACACCGACCGGGCGGCCGTCGGGAATGCCGAAGCGCACCAGCGTGGTGCCGAGCAGCTGAGACTGGCGCTGCGAGCGCACCTCGAGGCCAAAGGAAGCGGCGATCTGCTGGACGGCGTCGCCATCCACCGTCACCAGCACCTCGTCGGGCACGAAATCACCGACGACGGCGCGCCGCGGTTCGGCCGCGACGAGATCGGTGGGCGAAACGATTGGACCGCCCGCCGCGGCGGCCTGTATCGCTGCCGCACCGGCGGGCGGGACCGGCGGCGGCAACGCACCGCTGGCCGGATCGCGGCGTGGATCGGGCGTCGGCAGCGGCGCCTGGCCGTCGCCGACCGGATTGGGGAACAGGTCGACGATCAGCGCGGGGAGAAAGACAGCACCTGTCGCGGCGGAACCTGTGCCGGGCCTTTCGCCGCTACCATCCTCTGTGTCGCCCTTGACGCAGTCGGCCGCCGCCGTCCCTCGGTTCAGGCAGTCGATTTCTGCCTGGGTGAGGTTCGGATCATTGGTCTGCGCCAAGGCCGGCGCGGCGGCGATCGTCATCGCCGCCACAACGAGCGCCGCAAATCGAATGACCGCCCTAGCCGCCATCGACCGGCTTCCTTCCCTCGACCACAGCCTCCGCGAAAGGCTGGGCGGCAATAAGCCCAAGCACTTTTTCATAGTCGGCGGCAGTCGTGGCCGGGATGCCAAGGCGGAACACGCCCTCGGCGGTCGGCCCGCCGGCAATCTTCAGCTGGTGTTCGCCAAGAAAAGCGACAATGTCGGCCATCTTCGCGTCCGGCTTGAACTTCACCAGCGCGAACGGCATTTTCGCCAGATCGCCTTGCTGGCCGGCAATTTCGAAATCGCTGTCCAAGCCGCCGGGCTGCTCAAACGACTGCACGACAACAAGCGCCAGCAGAGCCGCGGCCGCAGCCCAGGCGACGGCGGCGGGAACCGCCGTGAAGCGGCCCCACGCTTGTGCCAGCCAGGACGACGACGCCGGCGCGCGCACCGGGCCGGCCTCGGCGTCGAGCGCCCGGGCGAAGCGGCTGAGCGCATCGGCCGGCGGACGGATCGCCTCATTGGATGCAGCGGTGCTGGAGAATTCTGCTTCGGCCTCGCCGAGTGCGGCAAGCGCTGCCGGGTCAGTCGCCAGCCATTCCTCGACGGCTTCGAGCTCCGCACCTTCAAGCGAGCCGTTCAGATAGAACGGCAGCAGCGTTTCCATTTCATCGCGACGCGACATCTTTTCAGCGGCGCTCATGGCCACCCCCTGTCGTAACCGGCGGCCTTGAGGGCCTCGCCGAGTTTCCTGCGGGCGTAGAACATCCTGGTCTTGACGGTGGCAACCGGAATGCCGAGCACCTCGCCGATCTCGGTCACCGACTGTCCGTGGTAATAGGCAAGGTCGATCACCGTTCGGTGTTCTTCCGGCAAGGCATCGACGAAGCGCCGCAACGCGGCGCCCTTGTCTTCCTTCATGGTGACGACTTCCGGCGTATCGGCGCCGTCGGCGATCTGGGCCGCGTCATCGTCGTCGATCCAGTCTTCCTTTTTCTTGCGCAGCGACGACAGCGCCTTGAAGCGGGCGATGCCGAGCAGCCATGTCGAGACTTCCGAGCGGCCCTCGAAGCCGGGCGCCTGGCGCCAGAGTTCGAGAAACACCTCGTTGGCGATATCGTCGGCCATCATTTCCGATCCGGTCTGGCGCACCACGAAACGGTAGACCCGCGCGTGGTGGCGCATGAACAGGAGCCGCACGGCGGCGCGGTCGCCCTTCGCGACCCGGCCGACAAGCGCGCGATCGGTTTCCGTCGCTGCCGTCATGGCCGATCGAGCCGCCTGGCTCCTGTCTGCTCTGTCGCTGATCGGCCCAAAAAGGTTCACCGCTTTCCGCCCGGATTTTCGAAAGCTAACCGAAGAGCGGAGAGGTTGCCAGAGTATACCGTTCCCCCGTTCTTAGGGGTCCAGTCTCAGTCAGGGGCGCCAAGCAAAAGGCGGCCGTCAGGCTCGCAATGACGACGGCCACAAGGCGGCTCATGCGCGTCGGGCAAGGTGCAGTCCTTCAGCCTCGGACGGAGCGCCATTGGACGACACCGCCGCGCAGGATTCCCGACAGTTTTGTAACTCACCGGTCCGCTGCCGGGCGACTAAGGTCCCGATCGCAACCACTAACCCAGCTGAAGAAGCGAATGTCATGACCAACTACAGCTTTGCGGCCGCGACTCGCGGATCGATCGCCGATGCCGGTGTTGGATGCGCTCAATCGTCCATGCGACTGGTGGGGCGCATGAAGCCTTGCGCGGTCGGAAGGAGCTATCCATGAGACAGATTAGGCTGAAAGCGCCGGGAGGCTTGGAAAATCTCAAGCTGGTCGAGACGGATTGCCCGGAACCAGGGCCGGGTGAGTTGCTTGTCAGGATACGGGCGTGTTCGTTGAATTTCCACGACAGCATGGTGGCGCTGGGAAAGAAACCGTGCGCCGATGGCCGTATCCCGCTGTCCGATGGCGCTGGAGAAGTGGTTGCGGTCTCAGATGATGTCCAAGAATTCAAGGCCGGAGATGCCGTCGTCAGCACCTATTGGCCCCATTGGCTGGCCGGCGAACCGACGCCAGCCAATAAGACGGGCGAATTGGGAGATGATGTTGACGGCTATGCCCGCGAATATGTGTGCATGCCGTGGCACGCCTTCACAAGGGCACCGGCAGACTTCACGCATATGGAGGCGGCAACGCTTACCTGTGCCGGCGTTACCGCCTGGAAAGCCCTGATGGTGTGCGGGCAGGTAAAGCCCGGTGATACGGTGCTGGTCCTTGGCACGGGAAGTGTATCGCTGTTCGCGCTGCAATTCGCAAAAATTGCGGGCGCTCGCGTTATTGCAACCTCCTCATCGGAGGAGAAGCTGGAAAAGCTGAAGCGGTTTGGAGCCGACATTGTCGTCAATTACAAGGCAGTGCCGGATTGGGGCCAGAAGGTAAGGATTTTGACGGACGGACGCGGCGTCGATCATGTGATCGAGGTTGGCGGGCCCGGCACGTTGGAGCAGTCGATAACAGCTTGCAGGATGGGCGGCCACATCGCACTAATCGGTGTCTTGACTGGTTTTGCCGGACAAGTTTCGATCCCGGCCCTGTTTTCCAATCAGATTAGGGTAAGCGGAATCTCGATTGGCAGCAGGGCAGACCAAGAAGACATGATTCGTGCCATAGAGGCCAACCGTTTGAAGCCTGCTATCGACCGCGGTTTTCCGCTGCAGGAGATCGCCAATGCCTTCAAGCACTACGAGTCCCAAAAGCATTTTGGCAAGGTGTGTCTCGAATTTTGACTGCTGTATCTGGCCTCCATTTGGCGTTGCGCATTTCGGCCCCAGCTTCATGTTCTCCGTAAGCAAGCAGGCTAGGCACCCCACCCCATTCAGTCGAGAAACGACTTGGCCTTCATGGTGGCGGGCACCGGCACGCCGAGGCGCGCTAGCACAGTCGGCGCAAGCTGCAGCTGGTTGAGCAGTGTATCGGCCTCCGGACCCTTGCCCAGTCCGAAATAATACAGAGCAAAATCCTGCATCTCGTCGTCATGGCCGCCATGATGGCCGCGATCGGTCTGGCCGTGATCGGCGGTGACGATGACCTCGTAGCCGGCTTCCCGCCACCTCGGCAGGAAGGTGGCGAGCATGCCGTCCATCGCATAGACGGCATGGTCCATCTCGTGGCAGTCGTGGCCGAAGCGGTGGCCCATCGAATCCAGCGTGCAGGTGTGCAGGATGCCGTAGTCGATGCCGTGGCGTCTGGTCAGCATGGTCAGCGTCGCGAACAGGTCGACGTCGCTCGGCGTCATCTGGTTCCTGGAATTGTAGCCGGTCATGGTGTGGAACCGGCCATGGGTGATCGGCCCGCCCGGCTCGTCGAACTCCATGTCCTCGACCAGATCGAACGGAGAGGCCCGGAAGAATTCTGACCAGTAGGAATGGGTGACCGCGCCGGTCTTGCCGCCGGCCTTGCTGACTTCGGAGAAGATATCAGGTTGCTCGACGCGGAACCGGTTCTCGTTGGTCAAGATGCCATGCACCTGCGGCGCCACGCCGGTGTGGATCGAGGCATAGCAGCAGGCCGAAGTCGATGGCAGCACGGAGCGCATCTTCCAGATCCGCGCTTCGCCCGATTGCACCCAGCCTTCGAGATTGCCCATCAGCCGGCGCCAGTTGCGGTAAGGCACGCCGTCGAGGATGATCAGCAGAAGTTTTGTCGTCAGCGCCACCGGGATGTTTAATTCCCCGCGCTGGCCATGCGCCGTCCCTTGATCGCCTTTTCCAGCCAGCCAATCTCCATTTCAGGGACTGAGGACAAGAGAAGGTCGGTATAGGCATCGAAGGGCGGCGCCAGCACCTGGCTCTTGGCGCCGTAGCGCACCACCTCGCCGCGATACATCACCGCGATCGAATCGGCGATCGACTTCACCGTCGCGAGGTCGTGGGTGATGAACAGATAGGCGACGTTTTCCTCCTTCTGCAGCTCGAGCAGCAGCTTCAGGATGCCGTTGGCCACCAGCGGGTCGAGCGCCGAGGTCACCTCGTCGCAGATGATCAGCTTCGGCTTGGCCGCCAGCGAGCGGGCGATGCAGACGCGCTGCTTCTGGCCGCCGGAAAGCTCGGCCGGGTAGCGGTCGACGAAGCCCTTGCCCATCTCGATCTTGTCGAGCAGTTCGGCGACGCGGGCGTCACGTTGCCTTCCACGCAGACCGAAATAGAATTCGAGCGGCCGGCCGATGATGGTGCCGACGGTCTGGCGCGGATTCATCGCCACGTCGGCCATCTGGTAGATCATCTGCAACTGGCGCAGATCTTCCTTGGGCCGGTCGGCAAGTCGGTTGGCGAGCGGACGCCCGTCGAAGGTGACGGTGCCTTGTTCTGGTGGCAAGAGGCCGGTGATGGCGCGCGCCAGTGTCGACTTGCCCGACCCGGACTCGCCGACCACGGCCAGCGTCTGGCCCGGATAGATGTCGACCGAGACGTTCTTCAGCACCTTGATGTGGCTGCGGCCATAGGCGGCGGTGATGTTCTTGACCGACAGGAACGGCGTCGTGCCGGGCTTCTGCTCCTGGTGCTCGATCTCATGCACCGAGACCAGCGCATTGGTGTATTCCTGGCGCGGTTCCTTGATGATCTGGCGGGTGCCGCCCCATTCGACCAGCCGGCCATGGCGCAGCACCATGATCTCGTCCGAGACCTGGGCGACGACGGCAAGGTCATGAGTGATGTACAGCGCTGCGACATGGGTGTCGCGGATGGCGTCCTTGATCGCCGCCAGCACGTCGATCTGCGTCGTCACGTCGAGTGCAGTGGTTGGCTCGTCGAAGACGATCAGGTCGGGCTCGGAGCACAGCGCCATCGCCGTCATCACACGCTGCAGCTGGCCGCCGGACACCTGGTGCGGAAAGCGCTCGCCGATGCTTTCGGGGTTCGGCAGGCTGAGCTTCTTGAACAGCGCGATGGCACGTTTTTCGGCGGCGGCCCGTGTCGCCGTGCCATGCAGCAGCGTCGCCTCGACCACCTGGTCCATCAGTCTGTGCGCCGGGTTGAAGGCGGCGGCAGCCGATTGCGCGACATAGCAGACCTCGCGGCCGCGCAGCTTGCGAAAGCCTTCCTTGCCGCCCTTGAGGATGTCGCGGCCGTTCAGGATGACCTCACCGCCGGTGATGCGCACGCCGCCGCGGCCATAGCCCATCGACGCCAGGCCGATGGTCGACTTGCCGGCGCCGGACTCGCCGATCAGGCCGAGCACCTTGCCCTTCTCGAGTGTCAGCGAGACGTCGTGGACCAGCACGATGTTCTTCGGCGCCTCGCCCGGCGGGAACACGGTGGCCTCGATGCGCAGATTGCGGATGTCGAGCAGCAGGGATTTTGGTCGCTGGTCAGCCATTATCCGCGCCCTCCCTTCAGGCTTGTCGTGCGGTTGAGCACCCAGTCGGCGACAAGGTTGACGGAAATCGCCAGCATGGCGATCGCCGCAGCAGGGATGAGCGCTGCCGCGATGCCGAAGACGATACCGTCCTTGTTTTCCTTGACCATGCCGCCCCAGTCGGCGCTAGGCGGCTGCACGCCGAGGCCGAGGAAGGACAGCGTCGACAGGAACAGCACCGCATAGATGAAGCGCAGGCCGAGTTCCGAAACCAGCGGCGACAACGCGTTGGGCAGGATCTCGCGGAAGATGATCCACACGCTGCCTTCGCCGCGCAGCTTGGCCGCCTCGACGAAATCCATGACGTTGATGTCGACGGCGACCGCCCGCGACAGGCGGTAGACGCGGGTCGAGTCGAGAACGCCCATGACCAGGATCAGCGTCACCAGATTGGTTGGCAGCACCGAGAGCACGACCAGGCCCATGATCAGCGTCGGGATCGACATCAGGAGATCGACGAGGCGCGACATAAGCGTATCGAACCATCCGCCGAAAACCGCCGCCGAGAAGCCAAGGATGGCGCCGAGCGAGAAGGACAGCGCGGTGGCCAGCACCGCGATGAACAGCGTGACGCGGGCGCCGTAGATCATGCGCGAAAGGAGGTCGCGGCCGAGATTGTCGGTGCCCAGCCAATGTGTCGCCGACATCGGTCCCCAGACATCGCCGACGATCTCGCCATTGCCATACGGCGCGATCCAGGGTGCGAAGATCGCCGCCAGCACGAACAGCGCAGTCAGCACCAGGCCGATCAGCGCAGGGACGGGGATGCGTTTTATGTCGAGCATGCTCGCTCCCCTTATTTCGGGTGTCTAAGACGCGGATTGGCGACGATCGCCGCTATGTCCGCAATGATGTTGAGGCTGATATAAACGGCGGCGAAGATCAGGCCGACCGCCTGCACCACCGGCACGTCGCGCTTGGTGACGTGGTCGACGAGATATTGCCCCATCCCCGGATAGACGAAGATCACCTCGACCACGACGACGCCGACGATGAGATAGGCGAGGTTGAGGATGACGACGTTGATGATCGGCGCAATCGCATTGGGAAAGGCATGCCGGCGGATGACGGCGAATGCCGAAAGCCCCTTGAGCTCGGCGGTTTCCACATAAGCGGATTGCATGACGTTGAGGATCGCGGCGCGCGTCATGCGCATCATGTGGGCGAGCACCACCAGCGTCAGCGCCGCCGCCGGCAGCATGATCGCCTGCATGCGTTCGCCAAAAGGCATTCCGTCATAGACCGTCGAGATGCCGGGGAAGATCTGGTATTTCACGGCAAAGAAATAGACGAGCACGTAGCCGATAAAAAATTCGGGAAACGACGTCGAGGCGAGCGCCAGTCCGGAGATCAGTTTGTCGACCCAGCCATTGCGGTAGCGCACCGCAATCAGGCCGAGGATGATCGCCAGCGGCACGGCCACGACTGCCGCCCAGAAGGCGAGGAACAGCGTATTCCACAACCGCCCCTTGATCGACGTCGCAATATCCTGCCCGCTCGACATGGCGGTGCCGAGATCGCCGGTCACGACGCCGCCGAGCCAGCGGAAATAGCGGATAAAGGCCGGATCGTTGAGGCCGAGCTGCTCGCGCAGATTGGCGAGCGATTCCGGTGTCGCCGACTGTCCGAGGATGGCTTGCGCGACATCGCCGGGCAGGATTTGGGTGCCGGCGAAGATCAGGACCGATACGGCCAACAGCAGGAGGATACCCAGCGCAATGCGCTGGGCCACCAGTTTCACGAGGGGTGAGGACATATCCGCAAAGCCGGGCTCAGGCTTCGAGCCAGCACTTTGCCAGAGCGTACCCGTTCATCAGCTCCTGATGCGGATCGTCGACCCAGCCGGCGACCTTGGCGCCCGTCGCGTCGATAAACTGGTTGAACATCGGCAGGATGAGACCGCCCTCGTCGCGAACGAGCATCGCCATGTCGCGATACATCGCCTTGCGCTTGGCCTCGTCGAGCTCGGCGCGGGCCGCCAACACCATCTTGTCGAAATCCGGACGCAGGAAACGCGTGTCGTTCCAGTCGGCGGTCGACAGATAAGCGGTCGAATACATCTGGTCCTGCGTCGAGCGGCCGCCCCAGTAGGAAGCGGAGAAGGGCTGCTTGTTCCAGACTTCCGACCAGTAGCCGTCGCCCGGTTCACGCTTGATTTCCAGCGTGATGCCGGCCTTGGCCGCGCTCTGCTGATAGAGCTGCGCGGCATCGACCGCGCCGGGGAAGGCGACATCCGACGTCCTGAGCAGGACGGCGCCGTCATGGCCTGACTTCTTGTAGTGGAATTTGGCCTTGTCGGGATCGAATTTGCGCTGCTCGATGTCGTCGGAGAACAATGGGTAGGACGCATTGATCGGAAAGTCGTTGCCGAGCGAGCCATAGCCCCTGAGGATCTTGTCGAGCATCTCCTCGCGGTCGATCGCCAGCTTCAGCGCCATGCGCAGATCGTTGTTGTCGAACGGCGCCGTGTTGCAATGCATGATGAAGACGTAGTGGCCGGGTCCCGAATGGTTGCGGATGGTGACGCCCGGCAGACGCTTGATCAGGTCGACGATCTTCGGCTCGACGCGGTTGATCATGTTGACCTGGCCGCCCTGCAAGGCCGCCGTGCGCGCCGTGGCGTCGTTGATGACGATGACCTCGATCTGGTCGGCATGGCCCATCTTGTCGCCCTGCCAGTAGTTGGCGAAGCGCTCGCCGCCATGGCGAACGCCGGGCTCGTTGGTGGTGATCTTGTAGGGGCCGGCCGAGATGCCGGCGTCGGGCTTGTCCTTGCCGCCATTGGGCTGGACGATGAGGTGATAGTCGCTGAGCAGATAGGGAAGGTCGGCATTGGCCTCCTTCAGCGTCAGCACGACTTCCTTACCGCTGGCCTTGATGCTCTCGATGCCCTTCATGTAGCCGAGCGCGCCCGACTTCGCCTTCTCGTCCGAATGGCGTTCGAGCGTGGCAGCCACGTCCTCGGCGGTCACCGTCTTGCCATTGTGGAATTCGACGCCGTCGCGAATCTTCAGGGTCCAGGTCTTGGCGTCGTCCGACGCGCCGATCTCCTCGGCGATGCGGTTCTCGAGAGTGCCTTCCGGAGACAACTCGACGATCAGTTCGCCCCACATCTTGCCGAAGGCGAACGGCACCTGGGTCATGAACAGGGCCGGATCGAGGCTGTTGGTGGACTCGCCGCCGACCAGGCCGGCCTTCAGCGTGCCGCCCTTGACCGGACCCGCGGCGCGCGCCGCACTTGAAAGCAGCGAGTTGGCGAAGGTCGCGGTGACGCCGAGCGCTGCCGCCCGGCCGAGAAAATCACGACGGCTCAGTTTGCCGGATGCGACGCGCCGGCTAAAGAATTCCAGTTCGTTCGACATGTTGAGTTCCTCACTCTGTTGGTTCGACCTTGTGGTCGTTTTTTATCATTTCTTGTGAGGAGAATAATGACCGCAAGGGAACGCCGTAAGCAAGACCGAATGCGACATGCCGTGGCGTAAATCGTACGTCGCAATTGGACCAATCCGCATAAGCGCTCAAAGCAGTGCGCGCGGGATTTTCTCTTCGAAATTGCGCTCGAAAACCAGATTTTCGCCTTCATAGGCTTCGATTCTGGCGCTAACCATGAAGCTTTGCGCGTCGGACCGCATTTCGGCGGATGTTTCGGTGCGCACCGACCATCCATTTCGCGACAGCGTTTGCGTCCAATGCGTCTTGCCCGACGCCGACAGCGGATTGTCGGGATGGATCGCCCATGTCTCTCGCGCGATGCTGCCATTGGCGAGGCCATGCTCCAGATCGCGCACCTCGCCGAAATCGTCGACGATGGAAAGCGTGACGATTCCGGTCTTTTCGTCGCGATCAACATGACGTTCGGAATTGGTGGCGCGGATCGTTTCGGTTGCCCAGGGCGCGGCTGCCTCGGGTGAGGGGAAACCGACTTCGTCGCCTTGCGCCAGCGGGCGCAACGGCAGCATCAGCGTTGCCGCCGACAGGCCAAGCCGGACCGGCTCCGGCGATGGCCAGATCATCGGCCAGTAGGCGTTCGACACGGCAATACGCAGGCGGTGGCCTGATGGTACGCGATAGGCACATTGGTCGAGCACCACCCGGGCGCCGACAGTTTCGCCCGGCACCAGCGCTTGCGGGAATTCGTGCGAGTTGCGGTGCGTCAGGTTGAGCACGCCGTAGGAGATCAGCTCCGACGCGCCGTCGGGATGCACGTCGCAGAGCCGGATGGCGATGTTCGCCTGGCGCCGGTCCGACGAGACCCTGACCAGCACCTCCGGCGCGCCGACAATGTCGATCGCTTCGGTGAGCACCGGCTGGTCGAAACACACCGACAGCGCATCGTCGGGGCGCTGATCTCCGGGCAGTTCCGGGCCGAAAGTGAAGGGAAAATATTCGCCACCGGCAAGGCCGCAGCTTTGCGGCGAAGCGACGATGATCGGCTTGCGGCCTTCTGGGATCAACTCGATGTCCTGCGTTTTGATCTCAGGCGACGGCCACACCGGTTCCGCGACCCAGCGCCCCGGCCGCTCGGGATGCCAGCGCGCGGGGCTGACGCTATCCATGACATAGGCGCGGTAGGCAGGATCGGCCTCGACGCCGGTGTCGGTGCCCTTTAGCCAGCGGTCCCACCAGCGCAACGCCTCCTGCAGGAAACCGATGCGCGGTTCGGGCGCGGCATAATGCGGGTATTTGTGGATCCACGGGCCGACGATGCCTTTGACCGGCGCCTCGATATTGGCGGCGAGATGAGAAATGGTGTTGCGATAGCCGTCATGCCAGCCGCCGATCGACAGCACGGCGGCTTGGATTGCGGAATAGTCCTCGCAGATCGAGCCGCGCTTCCAGTAGGCATCGCGGTGCTGGTGCTGCAGCCACAGCGGCGCCAGGAAGGGCTGGTTCTCCAGCCGGGTCAGCCACTGGTCGCGCCAGCGGTTGTCGCCGGCCAGCAGCGGATCCGGCGGCCGCGAGGAATAGGACAGCATGGTCGAGGCCCAGCCGAAATTCTCGATCAGCAGGCAGCCGCCCTTGTAGTGGATGTCGTCGGCATAGCGGTCGACGGTCGAACAGAGACTGATCACCGCCTTCAGCGCCGGGGGCTGCTTGGCTGCCACCTGCAGGCAGTTGAAGCCGCCCCAGGAGATGCCCATCATGCCGACATTGCCGTTGCACCAGGGCTGGGCCGCCGCCCAGGCGATCACATTGCAAGCATCTTGCAATTCCTGCTCGGAATATTCGTCGTCCATAAGCCCTTCGGAATCGCCATTGCCGCGCATGTCGACGCGGATCGAGGCGTAGCCGTGGCCGGCGAAATAGGGATGCGTCAGCTGATCGCGAATGATCGTGCCGTCGCGCTTGCGGTAGGGCAGGTGCTCGAGGATCGCCGGCACCGGATCGTCGCCAGCGTCGACTGGCATCCACACCCGCGCCGACAGCCTGCAGCCATCCGGCATGACGATCCCCATATCCGGAAACTCGACGACCTTACGGGGAAATTCAGTGACGGTTTTCATGCGGGGCATAACGCTCCGCAGCGAGGCGACTTTCAATCGCTATTCGCGACTGGAGCACTAAAAATATGCGACCTGTCAGGGAGCGCTATCGCAACTCGTCCAGCAGTTCGGGATGCTTTTCCAACAGCGTCATCAACTGAATGGTTGGGCCACTCGGCTCAATCAAGCCCCGTTCGTATTTGTCGAAGGCGTTTTCGCCGACTTTAAATAGGGATCCCGCCTCGCGCTGCGAAAGTTTGAGCTTAGTACGCACACGCCGAATGGTTGCCGGGGCCGGAACGCCGTCGATCTTTTCCTTGAGCATGCGTAGAGCCGCATCGACAACAACCATGTCCGCTCCGACGTGCACGCCTTCGCTCCCCGACGCCGGATAGTAACCCGGCAGGTCGACGATCATGCTCTCGCCCTTATAGCTCACGGTGAACGGACGCACTCCACGCATCAGCGTTTCTCCTGTTTCGGGGAAGATCATGGTATTCGTTTCATTGCTTTCTCTTGTTGCCATTAGTCATCTTTCCTTGAACGACATGACCGTGAATTCGGTCACGACGTCCGCCTAAAACTTCACGTAGAGAACCATGTCGCGCGCTGGCACGTGATAGACATCTTGCCAGACACGATGGTCGGCGAATGTCGTCATTGACTTTACAAACATCTTTCGCGTGATGCTGCCGATCACCTCGACTATACCGACGCGATCGAAGCCCACGCCAACCGCATCCCGGACGTCGTGATTGCCAGCGTATCTACAGAGCCCAACTCCGCCTTGATGGCATCAAGATCGTAATTGGGCCTGCGTTTCTCCATAGCGCAATATGCCACCATAAAGGTGGCATTTCAAGCTTGAGCTTCGCAGCATTCAATTCAGCGGAATGTCGTTTTCGGCCTTGCTCGCCTGGTAGGCGTCGGACAGTTCGTCGTAGCGCGCGGCGATCTCGCCGATCCGTGCTTCCAGTCGCTGGCGCTCGGCTTCGGGCAACGACCGCACCAATTTGCGGATCGAAAAACTCTTCCAATAGGCGTTCTCGGCATTGTAGCCGCCGGGATCGAGGGTGAAGACCTCTTTCAAGATCTTCAGATCATGCGGGATGGCGAAGCTGTCGCGCGAATCCTCGTGGCTGAACAAATAGTAGAAATTGTCGAAGCCGGTCCAGGTGATCGCCGACAGGCAGAGCGAGCAGGGTTCATGCGTGGCGAGAAAAATCGCGTCCTTGGTATCGATGCGCTCGGCCTTCGGTATTTCATAGAACCGCTTCAGGCAGTGCACCTCGCCATGCCAGAGCGGATTTTCCGTCTCGTTGTTGGTTTCGGAGAGCACCAGAGAGCGGTCGTCCTTCCGCAGGATCGCCGCGCCGAACAGCTTGTTGCCATGGGCAACGCCTTCGGCCGTCTTCGGCAGGATGTCATGCTCGATGACGTCGAGCAGGCGGTCGATCAGCGAGACGTCGACCATCACTGGCTCCCGTCGGGGAGGTCGATCTCGTAGGCGTGCGAGAAATGGCACTCTTCGAGATTGGAGCCGTCGCCACCGCGGTCGACGACGAGAAAATCCTGAACCTCGCCGATCGGCGTCAGCACGCCGTGCCACCGATTGCGGGGGTAATTGACGCCTTGCCCAGGCGCGGTGATGAAGGCGTGCGGCTCGCCCGGACCTTCGTCGCCATCATCGCAAACGATGACCAGGAACGGCCGTGGCGACAGCGGGATGAAAGCTTGGCTGCCGAACGGGTGACGCTCAACCATGGTCAGCTTCAGCGGAAATTCGTAAGGCGTGCCGCGCACCATGGATATCAGCACGCGCGCATTCGGCCCCTGCGCTTCGACGGCGGCGAGGTCATGGTAGCGCTCCGCTCTGCCGCCATTGATCGGGTAGTGGTTTTCGCCGCCCATATCGATGACGTCGCCGAATTCGGCGAAGTTCTCGCGGGTCAGCGGCCGCGCGATGATGCGGGTCATGACGCGTGTCTCGCGACGCCGGCGCCGCCAAGCTTGGCGTGGCGGTTAACGTCCTTGTAGAGCAGGTAACGGAATTTTCCCGGACCGCCGGCATAGCAGGCCTGCGGGCAGAAGGCGCGCAGCCACATATAGTCGCCGGCCTCGACCTCGACCCAGTCCTGGTTGAGGCGATAGACCGCCTTGCCTTCCAGCACATAGAGGCCGTGCTCCATGACATGGGTCTCGGCGAAGGGGATGACCGCGCCCGGCTCGAGCGTGACGACGGTGACATGCATGTCGTGGCGCATGTCTTCAGGATCGACGAAGCGCGTCGTCGCCCACCGACCGTCGGTGCCGGGCATCGGCGTGGGCGCGATGTCCTGTTCGTTGGCGAAGAAGCCTTGCGGCGTATCTATGCCCTCAACGGCCTCGTAGGCTTTTCGGATCCAGTGGAAGCGGACAGCTTCATCGCTCTCGTTGCGAACGGTCCATCCGCTGGCCGGCGGCAGGAAAGCAAAGCCACCCGGCTGCAGGACATTTTTCTCGCCAGTCAGCAAAACGGTCAGCTCGCCCTCGACCACGAACAAAGCGCCCTCGGCGTCGGCATCCGGTTCCGGCCGATCGCTGCCACCGCCGGGTGCGACCTCGACTATGTATTGCGAGAACGTCTCGGCAAAACCCGACAGCGGGCGCGACAGCACCCAGACGCGGGTCTTGTCCCAGAATGGCAAGGCGCTGGTGACGATGTCCTGCATCACCCCCCTTGGAATGACGGCATAGGCCTCGGTGAAGACGGCCCGGCCGGTCAGCAGCTCACTCTGGCCGGGGTGGCCGCCTTGCGGCGCGTAGTAGGGTCGGTCGGCCATTTTCATATCCATCATTTCAAAGCCTATTGTGGAAGCCAAGCCTATTGCGGAAGCATGTCCTTGAGGCGGAGCAGCGCGATGCGCTCGACCTGTTTGCAGGCGGTGTCGAATTCGACGTCGTGGCTGTTGCCGATGCGCGCCTCGAACGCAGCCAGGATTTCCGCCTTGGTCTTGCCTTTCACCGCGATAATGAACGGAAAGCCAAAGGAAGTGACGTAGGCGGCATTGAGTTTTGAAAACAGCTCGCGCTCCTTGTCGGTCAGCGCGTCGAGCCCGGCGGAGGCCTGTTCCCTCGTCGATTCCGCCGTCAGCCGCTTGGCCTGCGCCAGTTTTCCGGCGAGGTCGGGATGGGCGTTGAGCACGGAGAGTCGCTCGGCCTCGCTGGCGGCGCGAAAGACACGGCACAGCGCGTTGTGCAAGCCGCCGGCGCTGTCATGCGCTGGGCCGAGTTCCAGTTCGTAGGCGCGCTCGGCGATCCACGGCGAATGCTCGAACACGCCGCCGAAAGCCTGGACGAAAGCCGCGAATTCCATTTTCGACGGGCGCAGCGCCGGCGGCCGAAACGGATGGATTTCCTGCCAGTGCCTGGCTATGTCGATGCGCCGCGCCAGCCATACGTTGTCGTGCGATTTGACGTAGTCGACAAAGCGCTTGAGCGCCGCGACCCGGCCCGGCCGCCCAACGAGACGGCAGTGCAGGCCGATGTTCATCATGCGCGGCCGTCCTGCCTTGCCCTCGGCATAGAGCGTCTCGAAACTATCTCTGAGATAGGCGAAGAACTGGTCGCCCGAGTTGAAGCCCTGCGGCGTGGCGAAGCGCATGTCGTTGGCGTCGAGCGTATAGGGGATGATGAGCTGCGGCTTCGCCGATCCGTCTGGCCCGTCATGCTCGAACCAGTAGGGCAACTCGTCGTCATAAGTGTCCGACACATAGTCGAAGCCACCTTCTTCCGCCGCCAGCCGCACGGTGTTGATCGAGGTGCGGCCGGTGTACCAGCCGGTCGGCCGTGCCCCGGTCACCTCGTAGTGCAGTTCGATCGCCGCTTCCATGTCGCGGCGCTCGTCCTCCGGCGCATGGTCGCGATAGTCGATCCATTTCAGCCCGTGCGAGGCGATCTCCCAACCGGCCTCCTGCATCGCCGCGACCTGGTCGGGCGAGCGCGCCAGCGCGGTGGCGACGCCGTAGCAGGTGACCGGCACCTCAGCCTCGGTGAACAGGCGCAGCAATCGCCAGAAGCCGGCGCGCGCGCCATACTCGTAGATCGATTCCATGTTCCAGTGTCGTTGACCGGGCCAGGGTGCGGCGCCGACGATCTCGGACAGGAAGGCCTCCGAAGCCTTGTCGCCATGCAGGACGCAGTTTTCGCCGCCTTCCTCGTAATTGACGACGAACTGCACCGCGACATACGCGCCGCCAGGCCATTTCGGATCCGGCGGATTGGCGCCGTAGCCGCGCATGTCTCGTTCGTAACGCATCGTCGCTCCTGCCGGATGGTGTGATGAGGATAGTCGAAAGGGCCGCCTGCGCATTCCCCAGAAAATTTTGAAAGTGTTTTTGCAGCACTCCGCTCGACCGGGACTTATGCATCGCCTTTAATTGGCGCACAATTCGTCAAACATGTTCGACTGTACCGGGCATGTTCGACCGTACCGGAATGGGAGCAGCCAGTGGCGGAAACGTCGAAAGCCGAAGGCGGACGTCTGACGACCCATGTCCTCGACACCGCGACCGGCAGGCCGGCAACCGGCGTGTCGATCGAGCTTTACCGCATCAACGACGACATGCGGACGCATCTGAAGACAGCGGTCACCAATGCCGACGGTCGCTGTGACGCGCCGCTGCTTGCCGACGCGGAATTCCGCACCGGTGAATACGAGCTGGTCTTCGCCGCCGGCGACTATCTGCGGCGGCGGGGATTGAGGCTGCCGGAACCGGCCTTCCTCGACAGCGTGCCGATCCGCTTCGGCATGGCCGAGCCGGTGCACTATCATGTGCCGCTGCTTATATCGCCCTACGGCTATTCGACCTATCGCGGGAGTTGAGACATGGCCGGGCTCAAGATGCGCAATGAGATACGCTTCATCCTCAATGGCGAGCACGTTGCGTTGACCAAGGTTGCACCCGACGAGACCTTGCTCGACTGGCTGCGGCTCAAGCGTTCGCTGCGCGGCACCAAGGAAGGTTGCGCCGAAGGTGATTGCGGCGCCTGCACCGTGCTGGTCGGAAGGCTCTCGGCCGGCCGGCTGGTTTACGAAAGCGTCAACGCCTGCATCCGCTTCCTCGGTTCGCTCGATGGCACACATGTCGTGACCGTCGAGCATCTGCGTGGCGACGGCGATAAACTGCACCCCGTGCAGCAGGCGATGGTCGATTTCCACGGCTCGCAATGCGGCTTCTGCACGCCGGGCTTCGTCATGTCGCTGTACGCCCTGTGGATGCGGGCGCCTGAGCCTTCGGATGCAGCCATCGAAAAGGCGCTGCAGGGCAATCTCTGCCGGTGCACCGGCTACGAGGCGATCGTCCGCGCCGCTCGCGCCATCTCCAGCTACGGCAAGGCGGCAAAGGACCCGTTGGCGGCCGAGCGCAAGGCCATCACGGCCAAGCTCGAAGGGATGAAGGACGGTTCGCGTATCGAGATCGGCGCCGGCAAGCAGCGGCTGATCGTGCCCGCCAATGCCGACGATCTCGCCGTCGTGCTCGACAAGGAGCCGGGCGCTACCATCGTTGCCGGTTCGACCGATGTCGGCCTGTGGGTGACCAAGCACATGCGCGATATTGCACCAGCGTTTTTTATCGGCAATCTCGACGGGTTGTGCGGGATTTCCGAGGACAAGGGCATTATTTCGATTGGCGCTGGTGTCACCTATACCGAAGCCTTCTCGGTGCTGGCAAAACACATCCCGCCGCTGGGGCCGCTGTTCGACCGCATTGGCGGCGACCAGGTGCGCAATATGGGCACGATCGGCGGCAACATCGCCAATGGTTCGCCGATCGGCGACACGCCGCCGCCGCTGATCGCTTTGGGTGCGCGGTTGACGCTGCGCCGCGGCAACAAGCGGCGGGCGATCCCGCTCGAAGATTTCTTCATCGCCTATGGCAAGCAGGATCGGCAGCCGGGCGAGTTCGTCGAGGCCGTGCATGTCCCGGTGCCGGGCAGCGACACGAAATTCGCCGTCTACAAGATCACCAAGCGCCGTGACGAGGACATCACCGCAGCGCTTGGCGCATTCCTGCTGACCCTGGCTGGCGACGGCACGGTGGCGGATATCCGCATCGCCTATGGCGGCATGGCGGCAACGCCGAAGCGGGCGGCCGCAGTTGAAGAGGCGCTGCTTGGCAAGCCCTGGACGGAGGCGACGGTCGAGACGGCGATGGCCGAGTACGCCAAAGACTTTACCCCGCTGACCGATATGCGCGCTTCGGCCGAATACCGGGCGCTGGCGGCGAAGAACCTGCTGCTGCGCTTCTTCGCCGAGACCAGCGGCACCAAGGCGCCGATCCAGATATCGCGGCACGAGGCGGCGTGATGAGCTTGTATATTACCTCAGGCAAACAAACAGCCGAACGATCGCGAGTAGCGTCCTTCTCCCCGTTTCCGGGGAGAAGATGCCGGCAGGCAGATGAGGGGCGTCGCCGTCCTCGATCGATATTCGCAAGCTCGTCAACGTCAACGCTGCCCCTCATCCGGCCCTTCGGGCCACCTTCTCCCCGTGGACGGGGAGAAGGGAGGAGAGGCGCGCCATGACCCGCCACGCTCCCAACCTCAGGGCACAGAAAATCGCTGGTGGCGTTGCCGCCGGCCAGCGCCATGATTCCGCGCACAAGCATGTCCGCGGCACGGCCGTCTATATCGACGACATGCCGGAATCATCAGGGACGCTGCATGGCTGCCTCGGGCTTTCGACGGCCACGCACGCCACCATCGCCAGCATGGACCTATCGGCGGTGCGCGCAGCGCCCGGTGTCGTCGACGTGCTGACGGCCAGTGACGTGCCGGGCGAAAACGACATTTCGCCGACCGGCCGTCACGACGAACCGGTGCTGGCCGACGGCAAGGTGCAGTTCTTCGGCCAGCCGATCTTCTGCGTCATCGCCGAAACTCGCGAGCAGGCGCGCCGCGCCACAAGGCTGGCCAAGGTC
The DNA here is from genome assembly GCF_055811515.1 of Mesorhizobium sp. WSM4841. NCBI lineage: Bacteria > Pseudomonadati > Pseudomonadota > Alphaproteobacteria > Hyphomicrobiales > Phyllobacteriaceae > Mesorhizobium > Mesorhizobium sp. WSM4841. Next base: position 367,744 of record NZ_JBVVQC010000002.1, on the reverse strand, counting down.
GAATACCGGGAATTGCCCTTCATCGCCGACATCGGCGCGCTCGATCCCCGTAAAGACAAGCTGGTCACCCCGCCGCTGACCCTGAGGCGCGGCGATGCCGCCGCCGCAATCAAAGCGGCGTCGCGCCGGCTGAAGGGAAAAATGCGCATTGGCGGCCAGGAGCATTTCTATCTCGAGGGCCATATCGCCCTGGCCATCCCGGGCGAGGACCAGGACGTCACCATCTATTCCTCGACCCAGCATCCGAGCGAAATCCAGCACATGGTCAGCCATGCGCTCGGCGTGCCGAGCCATGCAGTGACGGTGGAGATCCGCCGGATGGGCGGCGCTTTCGGCGGCAAGGAAACGCAGGGCAACCAGTTTGCAGTATTGGCCGCTATCGCCGCGAAGAAACATCATCGCGCCGTCAAAATCCGGCCCGACCGTGACGACGACATGATCGCCACCGGCAAGCGCCACGACTTTCTGGTCGATTACGAAGTCGGCTTTGATGACGAGGGCAATATTCTCGGTGTCGATTTCATGTTCGCCGCGCGCTGCGGCTTCTCGGCGGACCTCTCAGGACCAGTGACCGACCGCGCGCTGTTCCATTGCGACAACACCTATTTCTGGCCAGCAGTTCATGCTCAATCGGCTCCGCTCTACACCAACACCGTGTCGAACACCGCCTTCCGTGGCTTCGGCGGTCCGCAAGGCATGGTCGGGGCCGAGCGCGTCATCGAGGAGGTCGCTTTTGCCGTCGGCAAGGACCCGCTCGAGATCCGCAAGAAAAACTTTTATGGCACCAGCGACCGCAACGTCACGCCCTATCACCAGACGGTCGAGGACAACATCATCCACCGCATCGTCGCCGAACTGGAGGCGAGTTGCGACTATGCAAGGCGCCGCCGCACCATTGAAGCGTTCAATGCCAACAGCCGCTTCATCAAGCGCGGATTGGCGCTGACACCGGTCAAGTTCGGCATCTCGTTCACCGCCACCCACTACAACCAGGCCGGCGCGCTGGTGCATGTCTACACCGACGGTTCGGTGCATCTGAACCATGGCGGCACCGAGATGGGGCAGGGCCTCTACGTCAAGGTGGCGCAGGTGGTGGCGGAAGAATTCCAGATCGACCTCGACCAGGTAAAGATCACCGCGACGACGACCGGCAAGGTCCCGAACACCTCGGCGACCGCCGCATCGTCCGGTTCCGACCTCAACGGTATGGCGGCGCAGAACGCAGCCCGGCAAATCAAGGAGCGGCTGACCAATTTCGCCGCCGAAAAATACCAGGTGCCGCGCGACCAGGTGCTGTTCCTGCCCAACCGGGTGCGCATTGGCAACCAGGAAATCGCCTTCGCCGATCTCGTCAGGCAGGCTTATATGGCCCGCATCCAGCTTTCGGCGGCGGGCTTCTACAAGACGCCGAAAATTCACTGGGACCGCGACAAAGGCGAGGGCCGCCCCTTCTATTATTTCGCCTATGGCGCCGCGTGCTCGGAAGTCTCGGTCGACACGCTGACCGGCGAATACATGGTCGAACGCACCGACATCCTGCACGAAACCGGCCGCTCGCTGAACCACGCCATCGATCTCGGCCAGGTCGAAGGCGGCTTCATCCAGGGCATGGGATGGCTGACGACGGAGGAACTTTGGTGGGACGACAAGGGCCGGCTGCGCACCCATGCGCCGTCGACCTACAAAATCCCCTTGGCCTCGGACCGACCGAAGATCTTCAACGTGACGCTGGCCGATTGGCCGGAAGCGAGCGAGCCGACGGTCCACCGCTCCAAGGCGGTCGGCGAGCCGCCGCTCCCGCTCGGCATGTCGGTGCTGCATGCGCTGTCGGATGCTGTGGCAAGCGTTGCCGACCACCGGATCTGCCCGCGCCTCGACCCACCGGCGACGCCGGAGCGGGTGCTGATGGCGATCGAACGGCTGAAGAGGGAAGCCAAGACCAGCACGTGAACCAGCCTTGGAATCCCAGAAAGCGTGCAATTCAGGCCGAAAAACTCTATATTTCCCGACAGGGAAAGCGAATGATGAACGCGAAAGTGCAAAGCCTAAAAGCCTTTCTTGCCGGCGCCGGCCGGGTCGCCCTGGTCGAAGTGGCCGGGACAAAGGGCTCGACCCCACGCGAGAAGGGCGCCTTTATGCTCGTCTCGGGCTCGGCGATTTTTGGCACGATCGGCGGCGGCCAACTCGAATACATGGCAATCGACAAGGCACGGCAGATGCTTTTCTCCCCCCTTGAGGGGGAGATGGCCGCGGAGCGGCCAGAGGGGGTCGTCTCAGAAGGCACCGCCAGAGCGTCGAGCACTGCCGCGGCGACCCCACCCGACGGCTTCGCCGCCACCCTCCCCTCGAGGGGGAGGGATATCCGCGCCACGCTCGACATCCCGCTCGGGCCGGAGATCGGGCAGTGCTGCGGCGGCAGGGTCGAGGTGCTGATCCGGCTGGTCGACGCGGCGCTGGCGCGAGAGCTGGTTGCTGCGGCGGAAGCCGAGGAAGCGCATCTGCCGCACGTCTACATCTTCGGCGGTGGCCATGTCGGCCATGCGCTGGCTTCGGCAGTGGCCTTGCTGCCGGTACGTGTCGTCGTTGTCGAGACGCGGGCCGAGGCACTGGAGGGCATGCCGGGCGCGGTCGAAACAGGGCTGACGCCAATGCCCGAGGCGATGGTGCGCAAGGCCCCGGCCGGGGCTGCCTTCGTCGTCCTCACCCACGACCACGCGTTGGATTTCCTGATCGTCGCCGAGGCGCTGAAACGCCGGGATGCCGCCTATGTCGGGATGATCGGCTCGAAAACCAAAAGGGCGACCTTCAGGAGCTGGTTCCTGAAGTCGGCGGATGGCAGCGAGGCGGAATTTGCCCGCCTCGTCTCGCCGATCGGCGGCGATGCGGTCAAGGACAAGCGCCCGCAGGTGATCGCGGCACTCGCCGCAGCCGAGATCATGACGGCGTTGGCCGCCCATGCCACGGCATCAGCCGCGCCGCGCCCAGCCTCTCACAGCAAGGCGATGGCCGGCTGACGGCTAATATCCCGCCGAGTTGCATTTTCGCGCAGGCGCGCTTCCGTAGCGTGCTGCTCACATCGGCCGCTTCAAACCCAGATGGTCGCGCAGCGTGGTGCCTTTACAGTCCTTGCGGAACAGGCCGCGCCGCTGCAGTTCCGGCACGACAAGCGTGGCAAAGGCATCGAACTCACCAGGGAAATAAGATGGCATGACGTTGAAGCCGTCAGCTGCGCCGCCCTCGAACCGTGCTTCGAGCTCGTCGGCGATCTGAGCCGGCGTGCCGACGACGCGCCAATGGCCGCGCGCGCCGGCGAAATGGCGCGCAAGCTGCCGAATGGACAGGTTATCGCGGCGTGACTGCTCGATGACCAGCGCCTGCCGGCTCTGCATGCCTTCGCTGGGCGGCAGCTCCGGCAAGGGCCCATCGATGGGATAGCGCGCGAGATCGGAGATACTGAGATAGCTGGACAGCAGCGCGACGCCGACATCGTCAGGGATCAGCTCCTGCAACTCCTCGTGTTTTGCCCGGGCTTCCGCTTCAGTTGCCGCCACGATCGGCGCGACGCCCGGCATGATCTTGATGTCGTCCGGCTCGCGCCCATAAGCCGCCAGCCGTCCCTTGAGATCATCATAAAAGGCCTTTGCCTCCTCGAACGTTTGCGCCGCCGTGAACACTACGTCAGCGGTCCGGGCGGCGAGATCCCTGCCCTCGTCCGATGCTCCGGCCTGAACCATGACCGGCGCGCCTTGGGGCGAGCGCGGCAGGTCGAGTGGGTCGCGCACCGAAAAGCTTCTGCCGTCGTGACCAGGTCCGGAAACCCCGTCGAGCTTGCCTCGCCAGAGTGCGGTCACCACGCCAGCGAATTCACGCGCGCGCTCATAACGGTCGGCATGCGGGCGCAGGCCGGTCGAGCCGAAATTGGCGGCTTCGATGTGGCTGGCGGACGTGACGAGATTCCAGCCGGCACGGCCGCTGCTCAGATGGTCGAGCGACAAAAAAGTCCGCGCCAGCCCGTAAGGCTCGTTGTAGCTTGTTGACGCCGTGGAGACGAGACCGATGTGGCTGGTCTGGACCGCGAGAGTTGCAAGCAGGCTGATGGGTTCGAAGCCGATCGAGCGTGACGTCTGGCTGGCAATATTAACATTGGCCTCGCGCACGCCGGCGGCGTCCTCGCAGAACAACAGGTCGAATTTCGCCGCCTCCGCCGTCCGCGCCAGCTGGACGTAATGGTCGATGTCGACCCCCGCCGTCGCATGCGCCTGCGGATGGCGCCAGGCGGCAATGTGGTGGCCTGTTGCCCACAGGAAGGCGCCGAGCTTCATCTGACGGGCGGTCATTGTCCCTCCTCCCCGGCCAGTCCGAGATGGGAGCGCAGCGTCGCGCCGGGATAATCCGACCGGAGAAGGCCGCGGCGACGAAGCTCCGGCAGTACGAGGTCGACGAAATTGTCGAGCACAGACTCGAGCGGCGGCATGAGTATATTGAAACCGTCGCAGCTTTTCGACCGGAAGGACTCTTCGAGCCTGTCCGCGATAACGTCCGGCCTGGCGGCCATTTCAGCACCCGGCGCGACGTTCATCAGCACCTTTATCGCGCCGGGGCTACGCCCGAACGCAAGCGCGCGGCGCTTCAGATCGTCAGCCTTGGCGCCCGCGATCGATGGCTCGTCCAGCAGGATGACATCGGCGACGCGGGCACCGATGTCCATGTCGGGCTCCGACAGGCCTGACATGACGAGCACCGGCATATCCTGCGGCGAGCGTGCAACGTTCAGCGGCCCGCGCACAGAGAAAAACTCGCCCTTGTGGTCGAGCAGGTGCATCTTTTCGGGATCGAAGAAGCGGCCTTCGCTTTTGTCGAACAGCAGGGCATCCGCATCCCAGCCTCGCCACAAGCCTTGCACGATACCGATGAATTCCTCGGCGCGTCGGCGAAAATCGTCGCCGGAAAACCCTTCTGGCTGGCTGAAATTGGCCGCCTCGGTCGGATCCTGCATCATCGTCGCGTTCCAGCCGCCACGACCATGGCTGATGATGTCGAGCGATGCGAAACGGCGCGCCAGATTGTAGGGCTGGTGGGCGACCGTCGATGCCGCGGCGACGAGGCCGATCCTGCTGGTCACCGTCGCCAGCGCCGCCAGCAGGGTCGTCGCTTCGAAGGGCAGTTGCCGGTTCGGTGCGTCGCCGCCTGCAGCTGGCGCGGAATCGGCAAGAAGCACCATGTCCAGCCCGGCTGCTTCGGCTTTTTGCAAGAACTGCGCCAGAAGGCTGAAATCCGCGCCGCCGGCTGGCGGCTCGCTGGAAGGAGCATTTCCCGGCAACAAGGAAACGGCGAGATGCATTGTGGGGCCGTTGCCCATCGATAGTCCTTGCAAGGCGAAAGTTCTACCAGAACTATGTTCGCCACCTCCAGGGATGGCAACCGGTTGCGCTGGTCCAGCAAGCCGTCACTTGCCTGCCAGAATATCCTTGATCAGCCGTTGGCAGCGCTCGGCCATGAAGTCGAGCAGCAGCCGCACCTTCGGGTCCTGCAGCTTCTTGTGCGGGTAGATGGCGGCGAACTGCACCGGTGTCGGCGGGGTGTCTGGCAGGATCACCTTCAGCCGCCGATCGCGGATGAACGGCTCGACCTCGAAGCGCGGCTTGTTGATGATGCCGCGGCCGGACAGCGCCCAGCCGGTCAGCACGTCGCCATCGTCGGTGTCATAGGGCCCGTGCACTTCGAATTTCCGCGGGCCGTCGGCCATCTGCAGCGTCCACACATATTCGCGCGCGCCGGCGTAGCGCAGCATCAGGCAGTCGTGCTTCTTGCCGATCAGTTCCTGCGGTTCGTTCGGTTCGCCGCGCGCCTCCAGATATTTCGGTGCCGCCACCAGCACCCGTTCGCACTCCATGATGCCGCGCATCCTGAGGCTGGAATCCTCGATGATGCCGAGCCGGAAGGCAACGTCGATGCCTTCCTTCATGATGTCGACATTGTGGTCGGAAAGCCTCAACCGAACCTCGATGTCAGGATATTTGTCGTGGAAATCCGGGATGCCGGATGCCACCAGCCGGCGGCCGAGGCCGAGCGGCGCTGTCACCTTGATGGTGCCGCGCGGCTGGCCGGAAAGCGCCGAGACGGCGGCTTCGGCCTCGGTGATCGCCTCCAGTACCTGCTTGGCGCCGGAATAGAACACGGTGCCGTGCTCGGTGGGCATCAATTGCCGCGTCGTGCGATTGAACAGCCTGACACCAAGGTGCTTTTCGAGCTCCTTGATGCGGTTGGAGGCGACCGCCGGCGAGATGCGCATGTCGCGGCCCGCCGCCGACAGGTTGCCAAGCTCGACGACGCGGACGAAGACGGCGATGTTGTCGAGATAGGCCATGCGGCTTTAGGGCTCTCATGCGGCTGCGTAGGGATAACCCTAGTATTTTCCAATTTTTTTTGAAAGTCATCGTGCAGCTCGGCCCTTTCCGTTTGCGCTCCAGTCCGTAAAGTCACCCGATCGGCAGGGACGACTTTTCAATGATGGATTTCGCGATTTTCTGGGACTGGCTGAGTTTCGCCGTGCGCTGGCTGCATGTCGTCACCAGCATAGCCTGGATCGGCTCGTCCTTCTATTTCGTCGCGCTCGATCTTGGCTTGCGCCAGCGTCCGGGCATGCCTGTCGGCGCCTTCGGCGAGGAATGGCAGGTGCATGGCGGCGGCTTCTACCACATCCAGAAATATCTGGTGGCGCCGGCCGAAATGCCCGAGCACCTGACCTGGTTCAAATGGGAATCCTACGCCACCTGGCTGTCGGGCTTTGCCATGCTGTGCGTCTTCTACTATGCCGGGGCGGACCTCTTCCTGATCGATCCCAATGTGCTCGCCATGTCGGTGCCTACAGGCATCTTGCTGTCGCTGGCGACGATCGGCGTCGGCTGGGTGGTCTACGATCTCCTATGCCGTTCGCCGCTTGGCAACAGCGACACCGGCCTGATGCTGGTGCTCTATGGCGTGCTGGTGTTCATCGCCTGGGGTCTTACCCATCTGTTCACCGGCCGCGCCGCCTTCCTGCACCTTGGCGCCATCACCGCGACGATCATGTCGGCCAATGTCTTCATGGTCATCATTCCGAACCAGAAGATCGTTGTCGCCGACCTGATTGCCGGCCGCAAGCCCGACCCGAAATACGGCAAGATCGCCAAGCAGCGCTCGCTGCACAACAATTACCTGACGCTGCCCGTTCTGTTCCTCATGCTGTCGAACCACTACCCGCTGGCGTTCGGCACCGAGTTCAACTGGGTGATCGCCTCGCTGGTTTTCATCATCGGCGTGCTGATCCGGCACTATTTCAACACCATGCATGCGCGCAAAGGCAACCCGACCTGGACCTGGTTGGCGGCGGCCGTCCTGTTCGTCGTCATCATGTGGCTGTCAACGGTGCCGAAAGTGCTGACCGGCGAAGTCAAGGCGTCCTCGGCGGCACAGGTCTATTCCGCCTCGGCGCACTTTCCCGCAGTGCGCGACACGGTGCTTGGCCGCTGCTCGATGTGTCATGCGCAGGAGCCATCCTACGAGGGCATCTATCACGCACCGAAAGGTGTGATGCTCGACACGGACGCCGGTATCGCCGAGCAAGCCCGCGAGATCTACCTGCAGGCCGGCCGCAGCCACGCGATGCCGCCCGCCAACGTCACCCATATCACCGACAATGAGCGGGCGCTGCTGGTGGCGTGGTTCGAGGAGGCGGGGAAATAAGCATGACCAGCACGCTCCTGCGCGGCCGCACGCTGTCCTTCCTGCGCTGGCCAGAGACCGTCGACGACCATTCCGCCTGGCGTTACGAGGATGACGGCGGCCTGCTGCTCCGCGACGGCAGGATCGTTGCCGCGGGCGCCTATGCCGACGTCGAGAAAAAAGCTGATGAAGGCGTAAAAAAGTTCGACCACCGCCCACACCTGCTGCTGCCGGGCTTCATTGACGCGCATGCGCATTTTCCGCAGATGCAGGTTATCGCTTCCTACGGCGCCGAGCTGCTCGACTGGCTGAACACTTACACCTTTCCCGAGGAAACCAAATTCCAGAACGCCCAGCATGGCCGCCGCATCGCCAGGCTGTTCCTCGACGAGATGGTGCGCCACGGCACGACGACAGTCGCCGCCTATTGCTCGGTCCACAGGGAATCGGCCGAAGCGTTCTTCGCCGAGTCGCATGACCGCAACATGCTCAACATCGCCGGCAAGGTGATGATGGATCGCAACGCGCCGGAGGGCGTGCTCGACACGCCGCAATCGGCCTATGACGACAGCAAGGCGCTGATCGCCGAGTGGCACGGCAAGGGGCGCCAGCACTATGCCATCACACCGCGCTTCGCCATCACCTCCTCACCCGAGCAATTAGAGATGGCGGGTGCGCTCTGCCGCGAACATCCTGATCTGCACATGCAGACGCATCTGTCGGAAAACCACGCCGAGATTGCCTTTACGCTGCAACTCTACCCGCAGGCACACGACTATACCGATGTCTACGAGCAATACGGGCTGCTCGGGCGCAAAAGCCTGTTCGGCCACTGCATCCATCTGTCGGAACGCGAGGCGGATGCGATTTCGGACGCGGGCTCGGTGGCCGTGTTCTGCCCGACCTCGAACCTGTTCCTCGGTTCGGGCCTGTTCGATTATCAGCGCTACCGCACGCGTGACAAAGCTCTTCGGATCGCGGCCGCCACCGATGTCGGCGGCGGCACTAACTATTCGATGCTGCGCACCATGGACGAGGGCTACAAGGCGATCGCCCTGAACGGAGAAAAACTCAACCCGTTCCAGTCGTTCTGGCAGCTCACCCGCGGCAATGCCGAGGCGCTGTCAATCGTGGAAAGGATCGGCACGCTCGACCAAGGCAGCGATGCCGACATCGTCGTCCTCGATGCCCGCGCCACGCCGGCCATGCGGCTGCGGATGGAGACGGCGGACACGCTGGCGGAGGAGCTGTTTCTGCTGCAGACGCTGGGCGACGACCGCGCCGTGCGCGAGGTCTACGTCGCCGGGCGGGCTGCGAAGACCGATATGGCGGTTTAGCTATCCGACACGTCCCGGCTTGACCCGGCGGCAGCCATCGGTCAAAGCCTGCAGCGAAGTTGACAGGGGAACGACATGGCCGTTGCGGACGACATCGCTCTGATCAAGAAACAGGAAGCCGCGCTTGTCTTCCCCGTCTTCGACGAGGCTGTCGCCTTCAAGATCGGCTCGGCGATCCGCGACCGGGCGCTAGCCGAAGACCTGCCGATCATCGTCGACATCAGGACCTTCGACCGGCCGCTGTTCTATGCAGCGATGCCAGGCTCGAATGCCTCCAATCCGGACTGGGCGCGGCGCAAGACCAACGTCGTGCGGCGGTTTTTGAGAAGCACCTACCGCCTGGTGCTGGAGCAACAGCGCCCCGACCGCAGCTTCAAACCCGGTGAGGGGCTCGACATATCAGACTATGTGCTGGCCGGTGGTGGCTTTCCCATAACGGTCAAAGGTGCCGGCGTGATCGGTGTGATCGCGGTCTCGGGCCTGCCGGAGCGTGAGGATCACGGCATCGTCGTCGACGCGCTGTGCAGCCATCTCGGCGTCGACGGGCGTGAGCTGGCACTGCCGCCGGAATGACCGCGCTCGATCCCAGGCCCTTCCTCACCGCCATCTTCAATGCCGCCGTCGCCGCCGCCGATCCCCAGAGGACCATCAGGGATCATCTGCCGGCAACGCCGAAAGGGCGCACCATCGTCATTGGCGCAGGCAAGGGCTCGGCGCAAATGGCGGCGGCCTTCGAAAGGGTGTGGGACGGGCCGATAGAAGGGCTGGTCGTCACCCGTTACGGCTATGGCGCGACCTGCCAGCGCATCGAGATCATCGAGGCGGCGCATCCGGTGCCGGATGCCGCCGGTCTCGAAGCCTCGCGCCGGCTGCTCGAAAAGGTGCAGGGCCTGACCGCGGACGATCTGGTCGTGGCGCTCATCTCAGGCGGCGGCTCGTCGCTGCTGCCGTCGCCTGCCGAAAGTCTGACGCTGGCCGACGAGATCGCCGTCAACGAGGCGCTGCTTGCCTCCGGCGCACCGATCGCCGCCATGAACACCATCCGCAAGCATGTTTCCACGATCAAGGGCGGCAGGCTGGCGGCAGCTGCCTATCCGGCAAAGGTGGTGTCGCTAGTGGTCTCCGACATTCCCGGCGACAATCCGGCGCTGGTTGCTTCCGGTCCGACCGTTCCCAATTCCGGCGACCGCCAAGAGGCGCTGGCATCGATCGCCGCCTATGGCATGAAACTGCCGGCTGCGGTGATGGCGCATATCAATTCGCCGGCCGCAGATGCGCCGCGCGCCGCCGACCCGCGTTTTTCGCGCAACGAGGTGCATCTGATCGCCTCGGCCGGCGTGTCGCTGGAAGCGGCTGCGGCCGAAGCCAGGCGCCAAGGTATCGAGGCGGTCATCCTCTCCGATTCTATTGAGGGCGAGGCGCGCGAGGTCGGCGGTGTCCACGCCGCGATCGCGCGCGAGGTGGCGACGCGCAACCGGCCTTTCCCGAAGCCTGTGCTGATCCTGTCGGGCGGCGAGACGACCGTGACCTTGCGGTCAAAAGGCCGGGGCGGCCGTAACTCGGAATTCCTGCTCGCCTTCGCCATCGGCATCAGCGGCATGGAGGGCGTCCATGCACTGGCCGCTGACACCGATGGCATCGACGGTTCGGAGGACAATGCCGGCGCCTTTGCCGACGGTTCGACGGTTTCGCGGATGCGGGCGGCAGGCGTCGATGCCAAGGCGATGCTTGCCGGCAACAATGCCTGGACGGCATTCAATGCCATTGGCGATCTTTTCGTGCCCGGCCCGACCGGGACGAACGTCAATGATCTCCGGGCCATATTGATCAGATAGGCTCAGGCAGCCATCAGCGTCTTCACCGCCTTCATATCCTTCAGGAACCGCTCGCGTTCGGCCTGTTTGTCCGCCGGCTCGCGGATGCGCAGGATAAAGGACGGGTGGATTGTGACGAAGACACGCAAGCCATCCTCGCGCTCCACGACCGCACCGCGCATCTTCATGATCGGCACCACCTTGCCGAGCAGCGACTGCGCCGCCGTTGCGCCGAGCGCCACCGCCAGATTGGGCTTTATCAGATCGAACTCCTTGTCGAGCCACCAGCGGCAGGCCTGCACCTCGCCGGCATTCGGCTTGGAGTGGATGCGCCGCTTGCCGCGCGGCTCGAATTTGAAATGCTTGACCGCATTGGTGACATAGACTTTCAGCCGATCGACGCCGGCGTCGTCCAGGATGGCGTCGAAGACCTTGCCGGCCGGCCCGACGAAAGGTTTGCCGGCCAGATCCTCCTGGTCGCCGGGCTGTTCACCGACGAAGATCACCTTGGCTCTATCAGGCCCTTCGCCGAACACGGTCTGCGTCGCATTGCGCCACAGCGGGCAGCGACGGCAGGCTTTCGCCACTTCACTGAGTTCGGGAATGGTGCTTGCGCCGTCACCTTCCGCCGTTTCAGGCAATTCATGCTTGCGCCAGCGTCTTGCCTGCACCTTGGCGTGGTGCGGCGCGGGAGTTGTCTGCATCCTGGCAATCATGGCTGATGCGGCCTTGTCCGCAGCTGCGATTAGATGCTGAATGAGCGAAACCCCGGAAAGGTTCCTTCAAATGGCCCGGACCCCAGACTTTCGCTGGGAGAATGACCGGCGATGCGATCGCCTCACACCTCGTGCAGATAGAGGTGATAATCCAACTCGCTGACCGTGCGCGCCACCCGCAGATATTCGGATTGCTTGATTGCCACGAATGTCCGGTGCAGGTCTTCTCCCAGTGCCCCTTTGAGGAATGTCGAGGCCCTTGCCGCCTCGATCGCCGCGCGCCAGTCCACCGGCATTGTCGTCCGTGTCACGGCTGATTCGTAGCCATTGCCGGTGGTTTCGGGGCCGGGATCGAGGCCTTCGTCGAGGCCCTTAGTGATGCCGGCCAGCACAGTTGCCGCCACCAGATAAGGGTTGGCGTCGACGCCCGACGGCCGGTGCTCGATGCGCCGGTTTTTGGCATCGCCTGCCGGCACACGCAATGCCACCGAGCGGTTGTTGACACCCCAGGTCGGCGCCACCGGCGCATAGGATTGCGAAACAAAACGCCGCCACGAATTGGCATGCGGTGCAAACACCAGCATCGATTCGGCCATGGTCTGGATGAGGCCACCCAATCCGCGCAGTAGCGGCAAGGACCAAGACTCGCCGCTGGCCTCAGTGAAGACGTTCTTGCCGGCCTTGTCCTGCAGCGAGACATGGAAATGCATGCCGGAGCCGGCATATTTCTCGATCGGCTTGGCCATGAAGCAAGCGGTGACGCCGTGGCGGCGCGCCTGTGCCCGCACCAGCCGCTTCAGCATCACGAGGTCGTCGGCGGCGCGGATCACGTCCTGGCGGTAGTTCAGCGTCAGCTCGTACTGGCCGGGCGCATATTCGGAAATGACCGTCTCGGCTGGGATGCCTTGCACCTTGGCCGCGGCATAGATGTCGGAAAACAGTGGCTCCATACCGTGCAGATGGTCGACGGAATAGACCTCGGTCTTGGCCGAGCGTCGGCCGTCGAGCACCGCGTGCGCCGGTTGCACCTTGCCATCGGCGTCGCGCTCGTTGGCGAGCAGGAAGAATTCGAGTTCGAAGGCGCCGGCCGGACGCAGGCCCTTGGCCGCCAGTATCTCCACCTGACGGGCTAACGCCAGCCGCGGGTCGGAGGACATGGGCTGACCGTCGAGATGGTACATCGCCATCAGCACCTGGCCGCGCGGCGGCTGTGTGCCGAACAGCGGTACCAGCGTACCGGGAATCGGCCATGCTGTGAGATCACCGTCGCCGGTCGTCCAGATCAGCCCGGTCTCGTGCACGTCCTCGCCGGTAATGTCGAGGCCGAGGATCGAGATCGGCATGTGCCGGCCGCCCTCGAAGATGCTCATCAGTTCGTGCCGGCGCACGATCTTGCCACGCCCGACGCCATTGGCGTCGGTCAGCACGATGTCGAACGCTTCGATCTCGGGATAGGCGTCGAGAAAGGTTTGCGCCTCGGCCGGCGTCGAACCCGAAGGGGAGGCGATGATGGCGTTCAAAGTTTGCTTGTGCGCTTCTCTCATGTGCAAGCTTGTCTCATGCCGCGAGCCTTGCCGCAACCGCGCCGAAGGCGGTGATCAGGCGGTTGACCTGGGTGGCGCTGGTCGCCGGCGAGATCAGCATCATGTTGTGGAACGGCGCGATCAGCACGCCGCGATTGACCAGCGCAACATGGATCGCCGCTTCGAGGTCGGGCGCGTGCGCAGTTTCCGCCTCGCCGCCATTCCTAAGCGGGCCGGGTGCGCAGATGAACTCAACGCGGGCGCCGACTCGGGCAACATGCCAAGGCAGGCAGTAACGGTCGATGACGGCGGTCAGCCCTGCGTCGAGCCGCCGCGCCAGATGGTCCATATGGGCATAATTCCCGTCGGTCATCACTTCTTCGAGCGTGGCGCGCATCACCGCGAACTGCAGCGGATTGGCCGACAGCGTCGTGCCCATGCCGGAATAGCCTGGTTCCTTGGTGCTGTTATAGGCGGCGTAGCGGGTGGCGACGTCTTCGCTCATCCCCCATACACTGGCCGGCACACCGCCGGCGATCGGCTTGCCGAGCACGAACAGGTCCGGCTCCAAGCCGTGTTTCCTCGTATAGCCGCCCGGACCGGTCGAAATCGTGTGCGTCTCGTCGATCAGCAGCAGGGTGCCGGCCGCGCGGGTGAGACGCCGCAGCGCCTCGTGGAAGCCAGGGTCGGGTAGCACCATGCAGGAATTGGTCAGCACTGGCTCGGTGATGACGCAGGCGATATCCTTGTCCCGGAGCACGGCCTCGAGTGCCGGCACATCGTTGAACTCGATGATATCGGTCGTCCGGGTCAGGTCGCGGAATTCGCCGGCCAGTCCCGGCCGGTTGGCCGGTCTGCCGTCGACCAGCCGCACCATCGTCTCGTCGACCGAGCCGTGATAGCAGCCGTTGAAGATCAGGATCTTTTCCCGGCCGGTGATGGTGCGGGCGACGCGCAGCGCAAAGCGATTGGCATCGGTCGCCGTCGTCGCGATCTGCCAGAACGGCAGGCCGAAGCGCTGTTGCAGTAGCGGGCCGATGGCGCGCGCATCCTCGGAAGGCAGCATGTAAGTCAGGCCGCGCCCGGCCTGCCGGCGGATGGCGCGCGCGACCGGCGGCGGCGAATGGCCGAACATCGAGCCGGTGTCGCCGAGGCAGAAATCGTCGAGCCGGTTGCCGTCGATATCGGTGATGGTGGCGCCTCTGGCGCTGTCGACCAGGATCGGGAACGGCGTCGGCCAGTCGTTCATCCAGTGCATCGGCACGCCGCCGAAGAAGCCCGGCAGGCCGTTGCCGACCTTGGCTGCCGATTTCGGCCTTGCCTCGCGGAAGGCTTCGGCCTCGGTCTCGCGCAGATCGGCGATGCAGGCGGCGCTGATGCCGCCGATGGAAGTCTTTAAATGGTCGATTGTATGCATGAAGGTCCCTCTCATACGTCACTTTGCCAATCGGCGTCCGGAACCGCAATTGGCCGGACAGCTGCGCTGCATTGGTTCAGTGGCCAAGGTGAAGAGGACGGGCGCTTGACCTGAGGGCATCCTCCAGCATCTATGCGGATAAGGTTTGTGGCTGGGGGAAGAAAGATGCGGACGATCTTCTGTGCAACAACGCTGCTGTTATCGGCCGGCTCGGCCTTCGCCACCGGCGGCATCTGGTGCTCGGCCGAGGATGCAGCGGTGAGATTCCAGGTGGAAGCCGGCGTCACCAGAGGCATGGGCGGTCCAACGTTCAATTTCCGGGGCGATCTCGAAATTCTCGGCAGACCCGTCGGCGACGATTTGCGCAAGACAGTGTTCGAGAATTCCAACCTCACACAATACTGGCTCGACGGCAAGGAATTGCGGCTGCTCGTCTATCGCGAGCACGAGGTCGCAAACACCTACAGCTCTGTCGAACTGACGATCGTGACCAAGTCCAGTGAAGAAGGCACCTATGACGGGCGCTATTCGCTCGCCATCTATGAGGGCACGGCTGACACGGGTGGCGATGGCATGCCTGCCGCGTTGACCGGCAAAGTCTCCTGCGGGGCCGAGTAGAGAACTCCCGGTTATGCGGAAATATCGATGACGCCGCAGTCGCCGGCGGCACTGCCGAAGGCGACGCGGCGTTCCTCCCTATCCCACATCATCGAGGTGATCGCGCCCTTGCCCGGTCGGCGCAGAAGCACCTCTTTGGCGTCAGCGAAACGCACCGCCATCACCATGCCGTCGTCATAGCCGACGGCGACGACATCCTGGCTGGGATGGCAGGCGACCGAGGTCACCATGGCGTTGCCGCGCGTACCGAGCTCCAGCGGCGCCTTGCCCATCGGCCCGTCCTTGCCCGAAAAAGGCCAGACGATCGCCGCCGGCGCGCCGGAACTGGCCAGCCATTTTCCCTTGGCGCTCCACGACAGGCTTTTGACTTTGCCGGGATAGCCGCTCATGCGCATGTGCTTGCCGTCGGCCAGCTTCCAGCCATGCAGCGCGTTCTCCTGCATGGTGGTGACGAGGAAGGCGCCATCGGGCGAGAAGGTGATGCCGGTATGGGCGCCGGCCCACTCCAGCTCGACCGGTTTGCCGTTCGCCGCCGGGAAATGCAGCGTCGCGCCATTGTAGCGGGCGACACCAAAGCGCATGCCCTTGGGCGAGAACGCCAGCCCCTCGACCGAACGCGGATGCATGAATTCCTTAGTCTTGCCGTCGGCAAAGCGCACAAAAGCGAACTTGCCGGAGGCATAGGCGACGGCGCCTTGTGGTCCAGCCGCGACGCTGGTGATCCATTTTTTCCCGGCGCTTGCCAATTCTGCCGCATTGCCGCCAGCGGTGACGGAAAAAATCTTGCCGTCCTCGCCGCCGGTGATCAGCCGGTCGTTGGCCGCATCGTGGAAGGCGGCGAGCAGCCCGTCATTAGCCTGCGCCGTCTTGTGGCCATGGTCCAGCCGATGGATTGTGCCGTCGGCCAGTGCGAAATGCGGCGCGTCGCCAAGGAAGACGGCGGCAACGCAATGGCCATCGAGATCAAGCGGGGCGACTGTGGGCATGTGAGATTATTCCATTCGAGATTGGTGTGGTCGCCCTGCCGCTGCGGAGGAATCGTTAGCGCGGCCAGTTGCGACGCGACCTTCTCCCCTTGTGGGAGAAGGTGGATTGGCGCGCAGCGCCAAGACGGTTGAGGGATGTTGGACGAAGCGCGGTTGGCGCCAAGCTGGAACACCCCTCATCCGACCGAGCTTCGCTCGGCCACCTTCTCCCACAAGGGGAGAAGGAAAGAAGGTGCAGCGCTAGCGTTATAAGGCCTGGAAATCAAGCGGCCTGGCAGGCCTCAAAACTCATCTTCAGCCGCTCGGCGTCGAGCTCGCGGCCGATGAAGACCAGCCGGCTCTCGTGCTTCTCCCCGTCCTTCCAGGCGCGCTGGTGGTCGCCCTCGATGATCATGTGGACGCCCTGGATGACATAGCGCTCATCATCCCCCTTGAGGGCGATGATGCCCTTCAGCCGCAGGATGTTCGGGCCTTCCATCTGGGTGACCTTCTCGATCCACGGGAAGAATTTCTTCGGGTCCATCTCGCCGCCGCGCAGCGACACCGACTGCACCGTCACGTCATGGATATCGGAAGGGTGTGCGTGATGGTCGTGCCCGTCATGGTGATGATGCCCGTCATGATCGTGATGGTCGTGATGATGATGATCGTGGTCGTCATGCGCCTCGAGGAAATGCGGATCGTTCTCCAGCGCCCGCGAAAGATCGAAGGCGCCGCGGTCGAGCACCTCCGACAGCGCCAAGCCGGCGCGAGTGGTGCGATGGATCCTGGCCGCCGGGTTGATCGCGCGGATCGTCGCCTCGACCTTGCTCAGTTCCTCCGGCGTGACGAGGTCGGTCTTGTTGAGCACGACGACATCGGCAAAGGCGATCTGGTCCTCGGCTTCGCGGGAATCCTTCAGCCGCAATGGCAGGTGCTTGGCGTCGACCAGCACCACCACCGCGTCGAGCCTGGTCTTGGAGCGCACGTCTTCGTCCATGAAGAAGGTCTGCGCCACCGGCACCGGATCGGCGAGGCCGGTCGTCTCGACCACGATGGCGTCGAAGCGGCCTGGCCGGCGCATCAGGCCCTCGACGACGCGGATCAGGTCGCCGCGCACCGTGCAGCAGACGCAGCCATTGTTCATCTCATAGATTTCCTCGTCGGATTCCACGATCAGTTCGTTGTCGATGCCGATCTCGCCGAATTCATTGACGATGACGGCGTAGCGCTTGCCGTGGTTTTCCGAAAGGATGCGGTTGAGCAGTGTCGTCTTGCCGGCGCCGAGATAGCCGGTGAGAACGGTTACGGGGATCTGCGTCGTCTGTGCATCGCTCATGTTGGGCCTCGAAAAGGGATTGTTGGATCCATATAGGATGTGCGCCGTGCTTTTGCACGCGGCAAACCGATGGGCCAAACAGGTCGCCAACATTGCCGGACTTTCCCAACATCGCTGGACTTCATTGGCGCTGGCGGGTCTCACTGCCTAGATTAAGAACAAGGTCGCTTGCTCAGAAGAACCAGAAGAGGTGCCGGATTTCCGACAAACCGTCCTCCTTGCCTTTGAGCCGGCGTCAGGCGCTCGGCCTCATTGCCGTCAGCGCGGGCGGCGGCGTCTTTCTGCCGGGCATCGCGATGGCTCAGCAGGCCTCGCCCTATGCCGGGCTTGCCCTGTTCGATAGCGGTGCCGGCGTCTGCGCGATCACGCCGGAAGCGACCGAGGGGCCGTTCTATTTCGACCCGAAGCTCGAACGCGCCGATATCACCGAAGGCAAAGCGGGCATTGGCCTCAATGTGCGGCTGCAGGTCGTCGACGCGGCCTGCCGGCCGCTTGCCGGCGCGCGCGTCGACATCTGGCATTGCGACGCGCAAGGCCATTATTCGGGCTATCCGGGACAAGGCGACGGCCAGGATGTCGATACGTCAGGCCAGAGTTTTCTGCGCGGCTGGCAGAAGGCGGATGACACCGGCATCGTCTCCTTCACCACCATCTATCCCGGCTGGTATCGCGGCCGCACCACCCACATCCACTTCAAGGTCTTTCCCGATGACAATTCGGTGATGACCGGCCAGCTGTTTTTCCCCGACAGCCTGAGCGAGCAGATATTCACCACTGTCGCGCCCTACACCGATCGGTCCGGCAGGCGGGATACGCCGAATGCCAGGGACGGTATCGCGCGGCGCGCCGGGCCGCTGTCGCAGGCGGCGCTGCGCGAGGTGGCGGACGCCTATCAGGCCCTGATTATCGTCGCAGTAAAGGCTGCATGAGTCCCGTTTCGCGTGTGCGTCGCTCCTGCGGAAAGCTTCCACCTGCACTGAAAAGTCGTTTGTCATCTAACTGAAATAAACTTCTGGCATTAGCCACGGCGGGCATCGCATTGCTTGCCGGCAAAGCTATTTTGCAAAGCCGGATCTGTTTGATCGTCGATTGCCAACCGGGCGGCTGCCGCTATGCTGTCCGCACCGGTTCGGCCCGAAGAGGGATGACCATGGCCAAGGCGGACAAGACTGCGACAATGAGCCGGCTGCATTCGGCGGCGCGGCTGGCGCGTACGGCACTCGCCGCGCGGCTTCTGACCCACGGCTTCTACGCCGGCCAGGACCAGATCATGCTGGCGCTCGACCGTGAGGACGGGCAGACGCCCGGCAATCTCGCCGGCCGCCTCGGTGTGCGCCCGCCGACCATCACCAAGACGATCAACCGGCTGCAGGCCCAGGGCTTTCTGGAAAAGCGCGCTTCTTCCGCCGATGCCCGACAGGCCCACATCTTCCTGACCGACACCGGCCGCGAAATCATCCACGCCATCGAGAAATCGGTGAAAAAGACCGAGAAGCAGGCGCTGAAGGGTCTCGATAAAAGGGACCAGAAGGCGTTGTTCAAGCTGCTCGCCCGCGTCGAGGCGAACCTCTCGAACGGCGAGATGGTTCTCGTCGATGATGAGATCGACGCCGACGAATGATCCGCGGCTGACGCCATCAGGCTGCGGCTGCCGACGATCCATGGACCAATGCCGACCAGCGGCCCGGCGTGACACCGAACGCCTTCTTGAAGTGCCTGTTAAAATGACTTTGGTCGCTGAAACCGGCCGCTATCGCGATCTGCGCCAATGGCTCGCTCGCCTCGATCATGCGGCGTGCTCGTTGAAGCCGGCGCATCAAGTGAAAGCGATGCGGGCTGGTGGAGAAGGCGGCACGGAAATGCCGCGATAGTGCATAGCGATCCAGCCCGGTAATCGCCTCCAGCTCTTCGGAACGGACGATACGGAAAACATTTTCTTCCAGATAGTCGCGTGCCAGGCTGGCAGCCCGCCATGCTGTCCTTGGGATCGGTTTCGCCTGCAGCCCTGCATGCCGTGCCAAGCTTTGCATCAATTGCGCAATGAAGTCGGCGACAAAGAGGTCGTCCAGCTTCTGGTCCAACGGCCCCAGCGCCGAAAGCAGCCTCGTGCGGAAAACAGGATCCGTCACCACGGCATTCCTGACGAAGGGCAGCGATGCGCCTATCGTATCGAGGCAGTCCAGCACGATGGACGGCTCCAGATAAAGCATCCTGTAACGCAAACCGTCTTCGGTGCCGGCGCCGCCGTCGTGCAATTCGTCGGGATGGAGCACGATAATCTGGCCGGGCAGGCTGTGATGCGTCGCGCCGCGATAACGGAAGGTCTGGACGCCATGCAGCGTCACGCCGATGGCGTAGGTATCATGACGATGGAGATCGAACGCGCTGCCGTGGAACCGGGCCTCGATACGCTCCATTCCGACGCAATCGGGGGCCGAGATGACACAGTTCTCAGCCGCGTCAACGCACAAACGTCCAAGACCCTGAAAGGCCTCGCCATCTAGACCGTGTGACATCGCTTCATTTCACAAACTTGAATGGTAAATGTCTCATGTTCGACACGAAATTTGCAATCGTGCTGCAGGACGACCTTCCCGTCTGGCAAAAGCTCAATGTCACCGCCTTCCTGACCAGCGGCATTGTCGCGCAGTATAGCGACATCATCGGCGAACCCTATCGCGACCGCGCCGGCAATATCTACAATCCGCTCTCGATCCAGCCGGTCATCGTGCTTTCGGCCGATCGCCCGACGCTCAGTGCGATCCACCGGCGGGCGCTGGAGCGCGGTGTGACGACCTCGCTCTACGTCGACGAGATGTTTTCGACCGGCCACGACGCGGCGAACCGCGCCGTCTTTGCCGAATTCGCACCCGACGACGTCAAGGTCGTCGGTATCGCGCTGCGCGCCGAAAAGAAGCTTGTCGACAAGATCACCAAGGGCGCCCGCATGCATCCCTAGTGCATGTCGCCCAAAAGTGCGTAGCGGTTTTGGGATGACGACATGCAGAAAGACCAAGCCTGTGGCGGCTGGTTCATCCTTCTGATGCTTAGCGTGTTCGGCGCCGTCTGCCATTGGCTCCTAGTGCAGGCTATCGTCTCGGTATTCGCAAATCATCGGGATGATCATTGCCGGCTGGATTGTCTTCAACCAGTTTCCCGACCGCTGGACGCTCATCGGCGCTGCCGTCATCGTCGCCGGCGGCCTTTATATCGTTCATCGCGAGCACCGGCTTCGTGTGCGCAACCGCGCCGCCCTCGACGTCGAGGTGGAAGCGCTGGCAAAAAAACTTTGATTTGTTCCGGAAGGGTGGCATAAGGCCGCGTTTAAACTGTTTAGATCATGATCCCGAAAAGTGGGAATCCGGTTTTCGCTGGAGATCATGGATCGGCTCTAGATCGTCGGGGGAGCGCAAGGCGCTGGCACAGAAGATTAAGCTTTCGACGATCGCGGATGCGCTCGGCGTGTCCACGGCCACGGTCTCGCTGGCCCTGCGTGACAGTCCGCTGGTTGCCGGCGGCACCCGCGACCGCATCAAGGAACATGCCCGCGCCATCGGCTATATCTACAATCGCCGTGCCGCCAGCCTGCGCACCTCGCGTTCGGGCATCGTCGGCGTCGTCGTTCACGACATCATGAACCCGTTCTTCGCCGAGATACTGCGCTCGATCGAAAGCGAGCTCGATCGCAGCCGGCAGACCTTCATCCTGTCGAACCACTACGACCAGCTCGAAAAGCAGCGCACCTTCATCGACACGCTTTTGCAGCTCGGCGCCGACGGCGTCATCATGTCGCCGGCCATCGGCACGCCGCCCGAAGACATCTTGATGGCCGAGGAAAACGGCCTGCCGGCGGTGCTGATCGCACGCACCGTCGAAGGCGCCGACGTGCCGGTGTTTCGCGGCGACGATGCCTACGGCACCGGGCTTGCCACCAACCATCTGATCTCGCTCGGCCACAAGCGCATCGCCATGGTCGGCGGCACCGACCAGACCTCGACCGGCCGTGACCGCTACCAGGGCTATGTCAACGCCATGGAGGCGGCCGGGCTGGAGGTCAGGCCGTCCTGGCGCATCGCCGGTCCGCGCACCAAACAGGCCGGGTTCGAAGCGGCCGGGCAGTTCTTGTCGCTGAAGGACAAGCCGACCGCGGCCTGCTGCTGGAACGACCTTGTCGCCATCGGCCTGATGAACGGTATTGCACGCGCCGGGCTGGTGCCGGGCATTGACATATCCGTGACCGGCTATGACGATCTCGAGGAGGCGGCGATCGCAACGCCGGCGCTGACCACCGTCTGGAACGGCCAGCGTGAAGTCGGCCGCCGCGCCGCCAGCGCGCTGCTCGACAAGCTCAATGGGCAGATGGTGCGGCCGTCGCAGGAACTGATCAAGCCGGAACTGCATGTGCGTCAGTCGACCGGCAAACCGGTGGAGCGTGCATGACAAAAGCCGAACAGCAGCAAGCAGTCGCCATTCTGGTGCCGGGCCAATTCAACGACCATGCGGTCGGCCGCATCGATCGAATGTTCAGCCGCGTCTGGATCGAACGGCCGGAAGCGTCGCTGGTCACCGACGAGCTGCGCCGGTCGGTGCGCGGCATTGCCGCCTTTGGCGGGATCAATGCAGCCCTCATCGACGCGCTGCCGAATCTCGAGATCATCGCCAATTTCGGCGTCGGCTATGATTCGGTCGATGCCCGTCACGCAGCGCAGCGCGGTGTCATGGTCACCAACACGCCTGACGTGCTGACCGAGGACGTCGCGGACACGGCTCTCGGCCTGCTGATCAACACCATCCGCGAGTTGCCGCGCGCCGAGACCTGGCTGCGCGACGGCAGTTGGGCGCGCGACGGCAACTATCGCTTGAGCCGGCTGACCTTGCGCGACCGTCGTGTCGGTATTTTCGGCATGGGCCGCATCGGCATTGCCATTGCGCGTCGGCTGGAGGCCTTCGGGCTGCCGATCGCCTATCACAACCGGCGCCAGGTCGAAGGCCTGTCCTATGAATACCACGGCACGCTGAAAGGCCTCGCCGAGGCGGTGGATACGCTGATCTCGGTGGCGCCCGGCGGCGCCTCGACGGAAAAGGCGGTCAATGCCGAGATACTGTCGGTGCTCGGCCCGAATGGCGTCTTCGTCAATATCGGCCGCGGCAGCACGGTGGACGAGGCAGCACTTGCGGCAGCCCTGGCCAATGGCACCATCGCCGCTGCCGGGCTCGACGTCTTCGCCGACGAGCCGAACGTGCCGCCAGCGCTGCTCGCCGCTCCCAACACATCGCTTTTGCCGCATGTCGGCTCGGCTTCGGAACATACCCGCCGCGCCATGGCCGATCTGTGCGTCGACAATCTGGTTTCCTGGTTTTCGGAAGGGAGGGCGCTGACGCCGGTGCCGGAAACGGAAAAGGTCAAGGCGCGCAGCTGAGCGGCAAGCTTTCCTATTTGTTAACGTCGGCTTAACGCTTTGAAATCATTTTTTATCTATCGCCAAACACGCGGAGAACGCAGATGAAAGCACTTGCTGCATTGATATCGGTGGCGGCGCTGTTCGGCAGCGTTCACCTGTTTCACGGCGGCAGCGGCGAAGGCCGCACAGCCGATCACTTAACGCAGTCGCCCGGCGATTACAGGCTGGTGGCCAATGGCGACGAAGCGTCCTGCGCGGTCAAGCGCGGCACTGAGGTTGCGCAAGGCCTGTCGCTGTTGACGGTCACTGCGAATTGCCGCCGGGTTTTGCCTGGCATCGAGCGCGCGAAATTCTGGCGTGAGCAGGATGACGGCACGGTCATCTTCAGCGTGAACGGCATCGACCCGATCGTCACGTTCGGCGTCGCCGACGGCGACGGTTATGAATCCTACGCACCAACCCTGCCGCTGCTGTCGCTGGCGGCCAGCAGCCATCGACGTTGACGCCCGACGGCTGAATTATTCCGCGGCGGTGCGCGCGCCGGATTTCGCCGTGGCGTGCAGGCGCACCGCGTCGCCGAAGGCGCGGAAGATCTTTGCCGAGACGCTGTCCGAATTGACCCAGTATTCGGGATGCCATTGGACGCCCACGGCGAAGGCACGGGCGTCCCGCACCGAAACCGCCTCGACCGTGCCGTCGGTGGCGACGGCCTCTATCTGCAACTTCGGGCCGAGCCGGTCGATCGCCTGGCGATGCACCGAGTTGACCATGATGTCGCCCGCCCCGAACACGCCGGCGAGGCAGCTTGCGGGCTTGATCGAAATGGTCTGGCGGATGGCGAAGCGTTCGTCCTGATTGTCGCTCGCCGGTGCGCGATGGTCCAGCGATCCCTCGCGCTCCTGGATTTCTGTGGCCAGCGTGCCGCCCAGCGCCACATTCATCTCCTGGATGCCGCGGCAGATGGCGAGCAGCGGCACGCCGCGCTCCACTGCCTTGCGGATCAGCGGCAGCGTCGTGGCGTCGCGGGCCGGATCGTAGGGGCCGTTGGCCTCGCTGGCATCGCCGCCATAGAGCGTGGGATGCACGTTGGACTTCGAGCCGGTGATCATGACGCCGTCGACCGATGACAGGAGTTCATCGAAATCGAGCCGGTCGCCGAAGGACGGCACCAGCACCGGGAACACGCCGGCGGCCGAAAGCACCGCCTCCAGATATTGCTGCGGAGCGGCATGCCAGGTGTAGTTGTCGAACTGGCGGACATCGGTCGATATGGCGACTAGCGGCTGCTGCATTTTTGATCCGGGTCCATTCAGTGCAAGGATATGTTCTGCCTTTAAAATAGGCGATCCGACGGCGCTTTGCCATGACAAGTTCGGCATGTCGCATGGGCCACGGAAGGGGCGTTAGACTTAAGTTGCAGGGAGGTGCGTTCGCGCCGCGTTTTTCGCGAAAACGCCGCCGGCAAAACCGGCTCCCATGGCTAGACTCGACTTCTTGCCCGTGTATTGTTTGCCGCGAAGCCGATCCGGGGCACAGAGCATCTCCCGAACGTCGGTCTGTTGATCCAATAGGGAGGACTTCATGGATCGTCGATCATTCATCCGCAAGGCCGGTGTGACCGGTGTCGGCGCTGCGGCGGCTACGGCGGCGCTTGCCGCGCCGGCTATCGCCCAAACCAATCCGAAAGTGACATGGCGCCTGGCGTCGTCCTTCCCGAAATCCCTCGATACGATCTATGGTGGCGCCGAGGTCTTTTCCAAGATGCTTTCGGAGGCGACCGACGGCAACTTCCAGGTCCAGGTCTTCGCTGCCGGTGAACTGGTGCCCGGCCTGCAGGTCGCGGATGCCACCACCGCCGGCACCGTCGAGGCCTGCCATACGGTGGCATATTATTATTGGGGCAAGGACCCGACATGGGCTTTGGGTGCCGCGGTTCCGTTCTCGCTCAACGCGCGCGGCATCAATGCCTGGCATTACCACGGCGGCGGCATCGACCTGTTCAACGAGTTTCTGGCCACGCAGGGCCTTTTTGGCCTGCCCGGTGGCAATACCGGCGTGCAGATGGGCGGCTGGTTCCGCAAGGAAATCAACACCGTCGCCGACCTTTCGGGCCTCAAGATGCGCATCGGTGGCTTTGCCGGCAAAGTGGTGCAAAGGCTCGGCGTCGTGCCGCAGCAGATCGCCGGCGGCGATATCTATCCAGCGCTGGAAAAAGGCACCATCGACGCCGCCGAATGGGTCGGCCCTTATGACGATGAGAAGCTCGGCTTCTACAAGGTCGCGCCCAATTATTATTATCCTGGCTGGTGGGAAGGCGGGCCGACCGTCCATCTGATGTTCAACAAGGCAAAATACGAGGAGCTTTCGCCGGCCTACAAGGCGCTGGTGCGCACCGCGGCGCAGGCCGCCGACGCCAACATGCTGCAGAAATACGACTTTCTGAATCCGGCGGCCGTGAGGCGGCTGGTGTCCGCGGGCGCCAAATTGCGCCCGTTCAGCCCGGAAATCTTGGCAGCCTGCTCCGAAAAGGCGAACGAGGTCTATGCCGAGATGGAAGCTTCGAACGCGCCGTTCAAGAAGATATGGGACTCGATCAAGGCCTTCCGCACGGAGCACTATCTGTGGGCGCTGGGGGCCGAGTACAATAACCACACCTTCATGATGGCCCCGCCGCGCCCCGGCACGCTCTCCCAACAGTACCGGCCCCACGCGCTCTTCGGACGCGTGGCGCCGTCACATTTCGATTTGCCTGATCAGCGCGGCACCACCAGCACCTTGACTTCGCCTGGCGCAGGCGGATTGGCGATCACCGCAGCCGCCTCCTCCAGCGTCACCTGCCGTGAGATGAGCTTGTCGATCTCGATCGCACCCGAGGCGATGAGATCGGCGGCCCGGCGATGCGTAAACGGATTGAGGAACGAGCCGAGCACCTTCAATTCCCGGAACAACAGGTTGAAAGGCTCGAACTCGGCCTTCATGCCTTGAGGCGTCACGCCGACGACGACCACCGTACCGCCGGCTTTGGCCAGCCGCATCGATTGTTCGACCGTCTCTCTTACGCCGGCACATTCGAACACCACATCGACGCCGCCCGGCATGAGGCCCGACGCACCGAAGACCGTGTCGATGATATCGCAAGCGCTGGGGTCGACCGTCACCGTTGCGCCCAATTCTCCTGCAAGGGCGCGCCGCGAGGCCTGGCGCGTCGACAGGATGATTGTCGTCGCGCCGGCAAGCCTCGCCAGTTGCACGGTGAGCAGGCCGATCACCCCGCCGCCAAGCACGGCGACCGAGGAGCCGGGTCTGATCTGCGCCAGGTCCACGCCATGCAGGCAGCAGCCAAGCGGCTCGCAGAACGCGCCATGCGTCGGCCTCAGGTCTTTCGGAAGGAGAATGGCCTGCTTCTGAGGCAGCACGACATATTCGGCGAAGCCGCCGTCGCGGCGGATGCCGATGGCAACCAGATTATGGCAGAGATTGATGCGACCCGCGTGGCAGTGCGGGCAGTGCCCGCAGGCGATGTTGGGATCGCCGGTAACGCGATCGCCGACCGAAAAGCCGGACACAGCGGTTCCAATCGCCTCGACGATCCCGGAGAATTCATGTCCGAGCGTCACCGGCGGCGTATAGGGAAATTCGCCATGGAA
The DNA here is from genome assembly GCF_055811515.1 of Mesorhizobium sp. WSM4841. Classification (NCBI taxonomy): domain Bacteria; kingdom Pseudomonadati; phylum Pseudomonadota; class Alphaproteobacteria; order Hyphomicrobiales; family Phyllobacteriaceae; genus Mesorhizobium; species Mesorhizobium sp. WSM4841. The sequence goes on along the minus strand of NZ_JBVVQC010000002.1, from coordinate 341,262 downwards.
AAGATGCCGGTCGGTGCCGCAGACGCCGCATGCCTCGATCCGCACCAGAAGATCGTCCGGTCCGGCGGACGGTTTGCCGACCTCGCGCAGGGCAATGCTGCCCACGCCCTCCAGCCGCACCGCTTTCATCTCTGTTACGCCTCCGGCATCAATTGAAACTCGGTGGTTGGGACAGATCGGGTGCTGGCGCTGCTGGCTTGGCAGGCGGCGTTTCACCGAAATTCGGCGGTTGCGACAGATCCGGTGCAGGCGCGGTCGGCGCCGTGCCGCCATCCGCCGGCGGTGCGCCGAGCGGCGACAAGCTCGGCGTTTCCGGTACCTGGTAATCGATCGTGCCCGGGTCCACTGCCGTGCCCTTGTAGTGCATCACCATCTGCGGGAAGGCGATGGTCAGGCCGATCATGATAACCTGGATGCAAACGAAGGGAACCGCGCCCCAATAGATCTGGCCGGTGGTCACCGGCGCGATCTTCTTGCCGGTGAGGCGATCGAGATAGGGTACCCGGGCGGCGACCGAGCGCAGGTAGAACAGCGCGAAGCCGAAGGGTGGATGCATGAAGCTGGTCTGCATGTTGACGCCGAGCAGCACGCCGAACCAGATCAGGTCGATGCCGAGCTTGTCGGCGGCCGGCGCCAAAAGCGGCACGATGATGAAGGCGAGCTCGAAAAAATCGAGGAAGAAGGCGAGCAAGAAGACGAGGATGTTGACGCCGATCAGGAACCCGACTTCGCCGCCCGGCAGCGATGTCAGGAGGTGTTCGACCCAGATCTGGCCATTGACGCCGTAGAAGGTGAGCGAGAACACCCGCGCCCCGATCAGGATGAACAGCACGAAGGACGACAGCCGCGTCGTCGCCGCCAGCGCCTGCTTGACCACGTCCAGCGACAGCCGTCCCTTCATCGCCGCCATGATCAGCGCGCCGACAGCGCCCATGGCGCCGCCCTCGGTCGGTGTGGCGATGCCCAGGAAGATGGTGCCCAACACCAGGAAGATCAGCGCCAGCGGCGGGATCAGCACGATGATCACCTGCTGCGCCAGCCGCGACATCATGTTGATCTTCAGGCGCTGGTCGGCGATTGCCACGACGTAGATGAGGATCACGCCGATGGTGGCACCGAGAATATCGGCGTTTTGGCCCTGCGAGGGCGCAAGATAGCGATACGCCGCGTAGGAAACCACGACTGCCGCCAACACCGCGAACAGCAGCGACAGGACACCGTGGCCGAGCGTGCGGGCCTCCAGCGGCAGCGCCGGCATCGACTTCGGCCGGACGATCGACATGATTACGATGTACGTCGTGTAAAGGCCGGTCAGAACCAGCCCCGGGATCAGCGCGCCCGCATACATGTCGCCGACCGAGCGGCCGAGCTGATCGGCCAGAACGATCAGCACCAGCGAGGGCGGAATGATCTGGGCGAGCGTGCCCGACGCCGCGATGACGCCGGACGCTACACGGCGGTCATAGCCGTAGCGCAGCATGATCGGCAGCGAGATCAGGCCCATGGCGATGACAGAGGCAGCCACGACACCCGTGGTTGCGGCAAGCAGCGCGCCGACGAAGATCACTGCATAGGCGAGGCCGCCGCGGATCGGTCCGAACAATTGGCCGATCGTGTCGAGCAGGTCTTCGGCCATGCCCGATCGTTCGAGCACGATGCCCATGAAGGTGAAGAACGGGATGGCCAGCAGCGTGTCGTTCGACATCACCCTGCTTCCATAGAAATTTTCCGGAAGCGCATAGAGAAGTGGCCAGGCGAGGTTGATCGATCCGCCCGAATAGGGTGACAGCACAACCCCGATGAAGAAGAAGACCAGGCCGTTGGCGGCGAGTGAGAAGGCGACCGGGTAGCCGATCAGCAGGAAGATGACCAGCGAGGCGAACATGATCGGCGCCATGTTCTGGGCGATGAACTCGATCACGAGCGCACCTCTTCGGCGAGCGCCTTCGCTTCGAGCTCGGCCTGCTCATGCACCGATATGAACGGCGTCGGATCGTCCATGTCGCCGCGCATGATGGCTATCTTCTTGATGATCTCGGAGATGCCCTGGAGCGCTAGCAGGAAAAAGCCCGCCAGCAGGATCGCCTTTGCCGGCCAGATGATCAGCCCGCCGGAATTGTTCGACATTTCGCCACTGCGAAACGACAGCGACACATAGGGAACGAAATAGATCACCATCAGCGTCACGAACGGCATCAGGAAAAAAAGGTGACCGAGAAGGTCTATCCAGTGCTGCACGCGGCGCGAGAACATGCCGTAGACAATGTCGATACGGATATGGTCGTTCTGCTTCAGCGTGTAGGCGGCGGCCAGCATGAATGCGGCGCCGAACAGATACCACTGCAGTTCCAGCCAGGCGTTCGACGACATGTCGAACGTCTTGCGGATGACGGCATTGGCGGCGCTGACCAGGATTGCCAGCAGGATCAGCCACGACACCCATTTGCCGATGAATTCGTTCACCCGGTCAATGGTTCTGGATAGAGCGAGCAGCCCTGCCATGCATTCCTCCCTTTACGCATCGGCCCGAAAATCGGTGTCGATTTTCGGAAAGCACGATGCATGACTCAAAGTATCAGCGGCGCGCCGATTCCCGCTTGTTTTTCCGCCGCCTCGATGTGGCCCAACGGTATGCCGTGCGTGGCCCGGCGGGTCAACACAGGGCAGACCGACTAAAACAATCTTGCGAAGTGAGGAAGGGGCTTTTGAGATGAGGAAGGGGGCGAAACAGCCGGCTGACCCGGCGCATGACCCCGAAAATCGGAATCGATTTTCGCTGGGGATCATGCGCAAAATCAAAGTGCTACAGCGTCCTTTGCGCGTCCGAGAGGACGCGCGCGCTGTAGACGTCATGCAACCAAAGTCTACCCAGGCTTGGTACAGTCAGGCGATCTTGCCCTGATCGCGGCCGGTGCCGATCAGCACCAGCATGGCGACGAGGAACAGATACATCCAGCCATCGCGCCATTCGAGCGGAAAATAGCCGGCCCACAGCGATTCGGTCATGCCGAAAGCGGCAGCGCCAAGTGCTGCCCGCAACGGCGAGAGATAGCCGCCCACCGCCGTCACAAACAGGATTTTCAGCCCGTAGACCAACCCTGTGCCGAAGCTGATGTTGCCGTAGTAGAAGGCGGCGAGCACGCCGGCCAGTGCCGCGCAAAGGCCGCCGAAAAGCACCGCACGCCGAAGCACCGCGCGAACATCGACGCCGCACATCGCCGCCGCCTTGGGATCGTCGGACACGGCGCGCCAGCGCCGGCCGAAGCTTGATTGGGCGAGCGCCCAGGCGGCGAGCCCGATAGTTGCCGCGACGACAGCGCAGTCGAGCAACTGGATGAGCGTCAGCGTGGCATTGAAATTGGCCCCCCGCGCAAAAATGATGGGCTGGGCCAGCATTGGCGGCAGCCACAGATCATGGGTTTCGGCGGCGATACGGCTGGCTTCCGACAGGGCCAGCAATATGCCGAGCGTCGTCACCACGATGGCGTTGGGCGAGCGGTCGGCCAACGGTTCGAAGATGCTTCGCGACAAGACACGGCTGAGCAGCGCCGCATAAAGGAACGCCGCAGCTACGCCGAGCGCGATGGATGCAAACAGCGTCAGCCACAGCGCCTGATAGCCGAACGCCGCGGTGAGGATCATCGTATGCCCGCAAAAGGCGAACAGCGCCCCATAGGCAAGATTGGTGCGGTGCAGGATGCCGTTGGTCAGCACGTAGCCGAACGCAAGCAATGCGTAGAGCGCGCCCGAATGCAGCCCGTTCAGAACCTGCTGGAAGAAATAGAGCATGCAATGTCCTCGATGCATGCCCCGCAATCGGGGCGCAGCGGTTTGGGACGAACGACATTCTCAAGACAAGGCAATGGCGATCGCCTCCGTGACGAGCGTTGCACCCGGAATCTAACTTGTCAAATGCGTTTTATCGGTTAGATTCGCCATATGGCAGTATCCTGGACTCCGCACCGCTTCACCGGTGGCATGCTTGCGCTCGACACGGCGAACACCGTCGTTTTGCGGAACGATCCGGAGAAAACCTTCGACCGGCTCAAAGATCCGGCCGAGATCGCCCGCTTTGCCGAAGCGGCGAGCGGCTTTCGCGCCGCCGAGCTCGGCGGCAGGCCGCTCGCAGCGCCGGCGCCTGGAAAGATCGCGCCGGTGGTGCTGTCGATCAGGGAGACCACCGATCGGCTGTTTCGCCGTGCGGTTTCGGAAGGTGCGATCTCCACCGGAGACATGCCTGAATTCCTTGCAGCCTGCGCCGACGGACTCGCCCAAAGCCGCACCGAAATCGGGAGGCCCGGAAAACCGTTCGGCAATCCGGCGACGCCGATTGCCTTCGAGGCGGCGCTTGCGGTCTCGGCGCTATCGCTGCTGCGCGGCGACACAATCGCCAGGCTGAGGATATGTCCGAACTGCAGCTGGCTGTTTGTCGACAAAAGCCGCAATTCCAGCCGCCTCTGGTGCGACATGGCGGTGTGCGGCAACCGACAGAAGGCAAACCGATACTATCGCCGCCGGACCGCGGCGAGGGAGGTCACCAATGTCTAAGAGATTCTCGCGCGCGATGATTGTCGTCGCGGCGTTGTTCGCGGCGGCCGCGCTCGGCGCCTGCCGTGACTCCGGCAAGGACCAGCTGTTCGCCATTTCCGGGAAGCTGTTCGAGTTCAACTACCGGCTGGGCATCGCCACCTATGTCATCACCCTCAATCCGCTGCGGCCGGTGGGTGAGGGACAGGTCGCCGTGGTCTCCTTCCAGAACCCGGCCGGTGGTGATCCGATCATCGTCACCCAGAAAATATGGCCGAAGCTGCCGCATGTGACCCTGACCAGCCCGCCGCTCACCTGCGTCGTCAAGGACAAGCCCTATGCGGTGTCGATCCGCATCGAGGATTCCAGCGGCAATTTGCTGCAGAGTTTCGAGACGACACTGACGTCCTCGCTCGACCAATCGGTCCTGCCCGACCGGCCTCTCGTGGTCGGGCCAGTCTACGAGCTCAACAAGGACCTGGCCGGCCATGTCGACGGCAAGCTGCCCGGCGAACCGAAGCCCAGTTGCCCAAAGGCTGCATGATGCGTCACCAGCGGCACTGACCGCCGCCGGAATTTTCGTGCTCGACCATCCTCACCGACAGGCGGTTCGTGGCGCCACACGGCCGCGCACGGATCATTTGTTGCGCGCCGTCTGGCACCTTCGATTTTGTTTGACCTCCCCGGCAAGGGAAGAAAGACTGTAGGCACTCGACTCCGACGTTGGCTGCGCTCGAACTGCGGCCTCCGCACAGGAAATGCCTGATGACGCTGCATGATGTCGCGCTCGACGACAAGTTCGACCTGGGAAAGGAGCGCATCTTCCTTTCCGGCGCGCAGGCGGTCATCCGCATGCTGCTGATGCAGCGCGAGCGCGACCGCCGGGCTGGCCTGAACACTGCCGGCTTCGTCTCCGGCTATCGCGGCTCGCCGCTCGGCGGCCTCGACATGCAGCTTTGGAAGGCCAGGAAGCAGCTCGCCCGGTCGGACATCGTCTTTCAGCCCGGCCTCAACGAAGAACTCGCGGCCACGGCATGCTGGGGGTCGCAGCAGGCCGAATTGCTGGGCGAGGGCACGCATGATGGCGTCTTTTCTGTCTGGTACGGCAAGGGACCGGGCGTCGATCGCTCCGGCGACGTGTTCCGCCATGCCAACCTCGCCGGCTCGTCCAGATATGGCGGCGTGCTTGCCCTGATGGGCGACGACCACATGGCCGAATCCTCGACCAACGCGCACGCGACCGAGTTCCTGTTCGTCGACACCATGGTGCCGATCCTCAATCCGGCCGGGGTCCAGGAGATCATCGACTATGGGCTTTACGGCTTTGCCATGTCGCGTTTCGCCGGCACGTGGGCGGCGATCAAATGCGTCAAGGACAACATCGAATCGACGGCTTCGGTCGATGCCGCGCTCGAACGGCTTGATATCGTCACCCCGGACTTCGAGATGCCGCCCGGCGGCCTCAACATCCGCAACGAGATCGACATGCTCGGCCAGGAGGAGCGGCTGCATGAATACAAGCGCGCCGCCGCTTCGGCCTTCATCCATGCCAACGGGCTGAACCGGATCGTTTATTCCGGTGGACGTGCCCCGAAGCTTGGCATCGTCACCATCGGCAAGAGCTATCTCGACGTCCGCCAGGCGCTGGAAGACATCGGCGTCGACGAAGCCGCCGCCAACCGCATCGGGATCAGGCTGTTCAAGGTCGGCTGCCCGTGGCCGCTCGACCTGCAGCACATAGCGGATTTCGCTCGCGGTCTCGACACCATCGTCGTCGTCGAGGAGAAACGCTCGCTGATCGAGGTGCAACTGCGCGAGAACCTTTACGGCACCGCCATGCAGCCGGTCATCGTCGGCAAGAAGGACGAGCGCGGCGACGGGCTGTTCCCGGCCAAGGGCGCGCTCGATCCCAACGATATCGCCATAGCGCTCGGCGAGAGAATCTTGCGGACAATCGGTCCGTCGGACGAAATCGCCGCGCGGGTGGCGAGTCTTCGCCAGTTCCAGGCGATGCTCGCCGACACGTCAGACATCGCCTCGCGCACCCCCTTCTTCTGCTCCGGCTGCCCGCACAATTCCTCGACCAAGGTGCCCGACGGCTCGCTCGCCGCCGCCGGCATCGGCTGCCATTTCATGGCGCTGTGGATGGATCGCAACACCGTTGGTTTCACCGCGATGGGCGGTGAGGGCGCGCAATGGGTCGGCCAGGCACCGTTCTCCAAGCGCGATCACATCTTCCAGAATCTCGGCGACGGCACCTATAACCACTCTGGTGCGCTGGCGATCCGCTTCGCGCTGTCGACCGACGCCAACATCACCTACAAGATCCTCTACAACGACGCCGTCGCCATGACCGGCGGCCAGCCGCACGAGGGTGGCCTGACCGTGGACATGATCGCCAGGCAGGTGCGGGCCGAGGGCGTCGAGCGGATCGCCATCGTCACCGACGAGCCGGACAAATATACCGGCAAGGTCGAATTCCCCGCCGGCGCCACCATCCATCACCGCGACGATCTCGACCTCGTCCAGCGCGAATTGCGCGAGGTCAGCGGCATATCCGTGCTGATCTACGACCAGACCTGCGCCGCCGAAAAGCGCCGCCGCCGCAAGCGCGGCACCTTCCCGGATCCCGACAAGCGCGTCTTCATTAACGAACTGGTCTGCGAAGGCTGCGGCGATTGCGGGGTGCAGTCGAATTGCGTGTCGATCCAGCCGGTCGAGACCGAGTTCGGCCGCAAGCGCAGGATCGACCAGTCGAGCTGCAACAAGGATTTCTCCTGCATCAACGGCTTCTGCCCGTCCTTCGTTACCGTGCATGGCGCCAAGATCAGGAAGGCCGAGGGTATTGCCGGCACGACCGATCCGCTCGACGGCGTGCCCGCGCCCGCTGAATTCCCGCTCGGCGAACAAGGCTGGGCGGCGATCATCGACGGCGTCGGCGGCACCGGCGTCGTCACCATCGGCGCGGTGCTCGGCATGGCGGCCCATCTCGAAGACAAGGGCTGCGGCATGATCGACATGGCCGGCCTTGCCCAGAAGGGCGGCTCGGTGTTCACCCATGTCCGCATCGCGCGCAGCCCGGACGATATCCATGCCATCCGCGTTTCGGCGGGCAAGGCAGACCTTGTGCTCGGCTGCGATCTCGTCGTATCGGGCGCCCAAAAGGTGCTCGCCGCGGTGCGCGAAGGCCACACGATCTTCCTCGCCAACACCGCCGAGATCATGCCCGGCGAGTTTACCCGGTCGGCGGATTTCTCGCTGCCTGTCGAGCGGCTGAAAAAGGCGATCCGCACTGCCGCAGGCGATAACAAGGCGCATTTCTTCGATGCCACCCGCACCGCCACCGCGCTGTTCGGCAGTTCGCTCGGCGCCAACATGTTCATGCTCGGCTTCGCCTTCCAGCATGACGGCTTGCCGCTGTCAGCCGAGGCAGTCGAAAAGGCGATCGAGCTCAACGGCCAGGCCGTGGCGATGAACGTCTCAGCCTTCCGCTGGGGCCGCCGCGCCGCCCACCAGCCGGAGTTCGTGCGCGGCCTCGTTGACCAGCCGGGAATGACTGCACAGAACGCCGCTGTCGCCGAGACGCTGGACGACATCATCGCCCGCCGCGTCGCCTTCCTCACCGGCTATCAGAACGCCGCCTATGCCAAGCGCTACGCCGACAGACTGGCCGCGCTGCGCAGGGCCGAAGCCCGTGCGGTGCCCGGTTCGACTGCTGTGACCGAGGCCGCCGCGAGGAACCTGTTCAAGCTGATGGCGATCAAGGACGAATACGAGGTGGCAAGGCTCTACACCGATGGCTCCTTCGCCGCCGAGCTGGGGAAGCAGTTCCAGAGCTACGACAAACTCGAATTCCATCTCGCGCCGCCGATCATGGGGCGCGGCAAGGACGGCAAACCGAGGAAGTCGAGTTTCGGTCCCTGGATGATGAAGGGATTCCGCCTGCTGGCAGCGATGAAAGGCTTGCGCGGCACGGTCTTCGACGTGTTCTGCTACAGCACCGAAAGGCGTATGGAACGGCAGCTTCTTGCGCAATACGAGGCCGACCTGGAGCTTGTCGCCGGCGCGCTGGCGCCGGGCAAGGTCGAGGCCGCGGCCGCCCTTGCCTCGGTGCCGGCGCTCATTCGCGGCTATGGTCACGTCAGGCAGGCCAGTGCCGAGAGGGCGGCTGGCGAGCGCCAGAGGTTGCTCGATCGCCTGGCGAAGGCGCCGGTGCGGCCGGAACTCCATGCCGCCGAATGATCGATGCGCCTTGTCTGAAGAAGCTCAACAGGCTTGACGCAGGCCCCGAGATGGCCCCTCTAAACCTTTCTTAAGGCGGTTATGACATGACTGCGGTTCGCGCGACACCCGCAAGGTCATGAACATAGATCGACCCGACGACATATCCGAGGACGTATACGTTGGCTTCGTTCGCTCGCTGTTTCGCGACGCAGGCATCTTGCTCGTTGGCGCCTTCACGCAAGGCGCTATGGGCCTGCTCGTGTATTGGAAAACGTCTGCGGCAATCTATCTCGCGCTCGCCATCCTGATGGTTGCCGCTAGTATCGGCCGTTATCTTGCGATCCGGAGGGTCAGTCCCGACACCATCGTCACCTACGAATCCGCGCTTTCCTGGGAACGCTACTACATTGTTGCCGGGACGATTCATGGGTCGGCGGTCGGACTTTTCGCGTTCGTATGCCTCTACGTGGTTCCGGACCTGTTTGGCGAGATTGCAGCGGTGTCGCTGGTGTTGGCAAGCACCATCACCATCGCCGGCCGCAATTTCGGCTCCCGCAGGATGGTCGCCATCCTGTCCGTGTCCGTGGTCGCGCCGATTGCGGTCGGCCTGATGCTGAAGGGCGACGTCTACAACGTCATTCTGGGCCTCTTTGTCATCCCGTTCATGTTCACCATCAACAAGATGGCGCATCTTGTGCGAAAGGTGCTGTTTACAGCAATCAGCGAAGAAAAGAAGGCGAACCGCATCGCCCAGCGCTTCAATCGCGCCCTGAACACCATGTCGCATGGCCTTGTCATGCTCGGCCCCGACGGCCGGGTAGCGGTGGCCAATGCCGAAGCCGCGCATCTGATGTCGCTCAAGTCGCCCGACGCGCTGCTCGGGCGATCGATCCACGGTCTGCTGATGCGCGGCGTTGCCGGCGGCATGCTGGCGCCGAAGGACTGCCGCTACATCGAAGCCCAGCTTACGCGCGCCCTGCGCGAGGGCCGCGATCGCAAGGTTCTCGTCTCGCTTGCGAACGGTCAGCACTATGAGTTCTCGGCGCGCGAAGGCAGCCAGGAACTGGGTGTCATCACCTTCGAGGATGTGACGGCCCGCGTCGAGGCGGAAGACAAGATCCGCTTCATGGCGCGTTATGACAGCCTCACCGGCCTGCCCAACCGCGCCTATTTCCAAGAGCTGATCGGAGAGGCGATGGCATCCGGCGACCTCGAGCGTCTCTGCGGGCTCGCCGTGCTCGACCTCGACGATTTCAAGAGCGTCAACGACACGCTTGGCCACCCGGTCGGCGATGGATTGATCTACGCCGTCGCTGAACGGCTGGCGGCGGTCGCCGTACCAGGCATCACCGTCAGCCGTTTCGGTGGCGACGAGTTCATGATCTTCTTCGACCGCGTCGAGGACGAGACCCATCTGATCAGCCAAATCGACGAGATTTTCATTGACCTGCAGGGCGAGGTCGACGTCGCCGGTCATGGACTGCGCATCCAGGCCAGCGGTGGCGCGGTGCTGTCGCGGGTCAGGGACACCGATGTCGCCGCCATGATCGTCAAGGCGGACCTCGCGCTATACAAGGCCAAGGAACTCGGCAAGAACACTTGGCGGTTATTCCAGGCATCGATGGATGCGGCATTTCGCGACCGTCAGCTGATGAAGGCGGATCTGCGCACTGCGGTGGAAAGCAAGGGGTTGCGGGTGGTCTATCAGCCGATCGTCGCGATGAGCACGATGCGGATCGCCAGTTGCGAGGCGCTGTGTCGTTGGGATCACCCCGATCTCGGACCGATCTCGCCCAGCATCTTCATTCCGCTGGCCGAAGAAATGGGCATCATTTCCGAGATCAGCACCTTTGTCCTGCAGGCGGCATGCGCCGAATGCGTCAAATGGCCCGACCCGACCAGCGTCTCGGTCAACCTTTCGGCCAAGGATTTCCGCAGCAGTGGCATCGTCCAGAAAGTCCGTGAGGCGCTCGCCGGTTCCGGCCTCGCCGCCGGCCGCCTGGAAATCGAAGTCACCGAGACCGCGCTTCTCGACGACAAATCGCTGACGCGTGAGTATATCGAGGAGTTGAAACGGCTTGGCGTGCGCATTGCGCTAGACGACTTCGGCACAGGCTATTCGAGCTTGAGCTATCTCCACAAGCTGCCGCTCGACAAGGTCAAGATTGACCGCTCGTTCCTGATGGACGTCACCCAGAACCCGAGTTCGCTCGCGCTGTTGAAGGGCGTGGTCGAACTGATCAGGGTTCTCGGTCTCAACGTAACTATCGAGGGCGTTGAGACTTACGAGCAGCTCAAGATTCTGACGCATTCTATCAAACCGGATATGGTCCAGGGCTTTTTGTTTGGTTCAGCGCTGACAGCGTCCGGCATCGGAACGATGGCTACCACGGTCTGGCCATTCGCCATCGATAAAAAGCCTGCGGGCAAACGTGCGCTTAGCTGATTCCGCGCTTCATTTTCGACCAACTCGACCAGACCTGCCGCGCGGCGGCAAGTTAAGGTTAATATTAGGTAAACGACGTCGATTGGATTTTCACCTTTTATGCCGCGACCGCACACGATAGGTTTGCAGTGAAGATGGCAGAAGGGAATTGTATTGTGGCGGTATCCGAAGGCGTTGTTCATGTGGATGACCGACCGACCGACCTCAGCGGGATGTCTTCCTTCTCGCGCAATGTTTCGACCCTTCTTGAGCGCGTGGAATACAGACGTTGCGAAAGCGGTGAAGACATGGAGGCGATTTACCGGCTTCGCTACAAGGCTTACCGGCTGAACGGCTTTCTGCCTGAATCCAGCGACCAGATGATGACGGATGCGCTCGACTACACGCCGAACTGTTATCGCTTTGGTGTCTTCGTCGACAATTCCCTTGTGTGTACGCTCCGTATTCATCATCTGACACCGAGCGAACCTTACGCGCCCGCAATGACCAGATTCGGCGATCTGCTTCATCCGCGCCTGCTTCGCGGCGAAACCTTCATCAATCCGACGCTTCTGGCAGCCGACCCGGACTTCATATCGATGCATCGTGCCCTGCCTTACGTTACGTTGCGGCTAGCACTTATTGCCAGCATCCGCTTCCACGTGACTGCCTGTCTCGGCGTGATCCGCAAGGAACACACGGCTTTCTACCAGCGGATTTTCGGTGCCGTGCAAGTGGGGCAACCGAGAGACTATCCTCCATTCACCGTTCCCGTGGTACTCTATGACGCGAACTACGAGATCAATTTGGAGCGGGTACTCCAGCGTTTCCCCTTCTTTCGGTCGACGCCGATGGAGCAACGCATGCTGTTTGAGACACCTAGTGCTGGTGAACTCGCGCCGCTGACCATCCTGCCGACCGCCAAATATTTTCGCGAAGCCGCCTGACATTGGCAATTGTGCATCGCGGCCTTGGAGCTTTCAGGTCGCTTCGGCGTTCTGGAAGACGCGCCGGTGGCGCGCGGACGACGTCAATCTGCATCGGTTCGGCGGCAATTTCTATCGAGAGGAACCTGACATGACCATTTCCACGCTCGCACTCACTCCGCTGATCTCGCTGATTGCCGGCGTGCTGATCTTGGTGATGCCGCGGCTCCTCAACTACATCGTCGCGCTCTATCTGATCGTCGTCGGCCTGCTTGGGCTGTTTCCGCAGCTGGCCGGCTGATGTGACAAGCCTCAGCCGCAAGGAAGCGCAAGGCGGCAGCCACGGTCACCTCAGGAACATCCTCCTGCATCCGGCGGCTTCAACTTTCCTGTAAGGCTGTTGTCTCCGGCGATGCGGCAATAGCGCCATTGCCCTCGGCCTGGCTTTTCGCTATGTGCCTGAAAGATGTCTTCGAAGGGGTATTCCTATGGCTGATCACTCGCCGACCGGTCCTGTCGAACTGGGCGCGAAGATGGACTATGCCGAGCACGACCGCACCTATGCCGGATTCCTCAGGCTGGCGAAATACGGATCGCTCTTTTGCCTCGCCGTGCTTCTGGCAATGGCTTTCGGCTTCTTTGCGGGCGGCTTCTTCTCGGGATTTGTCCTGTTCGCACTGATCCTCGCCGTCGGCGCTTTCATTCTCCGGTAAATTCTTCAAAACCCCTTGCCCGTGACATCGCCGGAAATCCGGCCGGCGTCCTGCGCAGACAGGTTCCAGCCGAAAGGATCATGCGGTGGGACAGACGGTTTTCATCCCTCGTGAGCTCGATGCGAACGAGCCGCGCGTTGCTGCCTCGCCCGACACGGTGAAGCGGCTGGCGGGGCTGGGATTCGCCGTGATCGTCGAAAGCGGCGCTGGCACGGCATCGCGCATTCCCGACGAGGAGTTCGCCAAGACCGGCGCTGTGATCGGTAAGGTCGGCGATGTCGCCAAGGCCGATGTGGTGCTGAAGGTTCGCCGGCCTGATGAGGCGGAGCTGAAGGCCTATCGCCCGGGCACTGCCGTCATCGCCATCATGGATCCCTATGGCAACGATGCTGCCGTCGATGCTCTGGCAACTGCCGGCGTCACCGCCTTCTCGATGGAGTTCATGCCGCGCATCACGCGCGCCCAATCCATGGATGTCCTGTCCAGCCAGGCGAACCTCGCCGGCTATCAGGCAGTGATCGACGCGGCTGCCGAATATGACCGAGCGCTGCCGATGATGATGACGGCCGCGGGCACGGTGCCGGCGGCGAAAGCCTTCATCATGGGCGTCGGCGTCGCCGGCCTGCAGGCAATTGCGACGGCAAGACGTCTTGGCGCTGTGGTCACTGCCACCGATGTGCGCCCCGCTGCCAAGGAACAGGTTGCCTCGCTGGGCGCAAAGTTCCTGGCGGTCGAGGATGAGGAGTTCAAGGCGGCCGAGACGGCTGGCGGCTACGCCAAGGAAATGTCTAGGGAATACCAGGCCAAGCAAGCTGCGCTGACCGCCGAGCACATCGCCAAGCAGGACATTGTCATCACCACGGCGCTGATTCCTGGCCGTCCGGCGCCGAAGCTGGTTTCGGCAGCGATGGTCGCCTCGATGAAGCCGGGCTCGGTGATCGTCGATCTCGCGGTCGAACGCGGCGGCAATGTCGAAGGCGCTGTGCCCGGGCAGGTGGTGACCACGGCCAACGGGGTAAAAATCGTCGGCCATCTCAACGTGCCGGGCCGCGTCGCGGCCTCCGCCTCGCTGCTCTATGCCAGGAACCTCTTTGCGTTCCTCGAGACGCTGGTCGACAAGACCACGAAGACGCTGGCCATCAACCGCGACGATGATCTGGTCAAGGCGACGATGCTGACCGATGGCGGCCAGGTCGTGCATCCGGCCTTCGCCGGCAAGCCGGCGGTGATGATCGCCTCGGCTGAACCTGCGAAGCCCGTTGCCGCGAAGAAACCGACTGCGCCAAAGAAAGCTGCCGCACTCAAGAGATCTGCCGCTGCCAAGCCGAAAGGGATCGCGTGATGGACCAGACCTTGCAGAAAGCCCTCGACCAGCTCGACCAGGCGACCGCCGCCGTCCGGCTCGCGGTGCAGGATCTGGCCACCGCTCCAGGCGGCACCGATGCGGCAGCCGACGCCGCGCACGCGCTGTCCGGCGGGGCGATCGATCCGTTCGTCTTCCGCTTCGCTATTTTCGTCTTGGCGATCTTCGTTGGCTATTACGTCGTCTGGTCGGTGACGCCGGCGCTGCATACGCCGCTGATGGCCGTCACCAACGCCATTTCCTCGGTCATCGTCGTCGGCGCGCTGCTTGCCGTCGGCATCTCGGCGTCCGGCATCGCCACCGGCTTCGGTTTCGTCGCGCTGATGCTGGTCTCGGTCAATATCTTCGGCGGCTTTCTCGTCACCCAGCGCATGCTGGCCATGTACAAGAAGAAGGACAGGTAGAGCGACATGAACGCCAACTTCGCCTCCTTCCTCTATCTGGTCTCCGGCATCCTGTTCATCCTGGCGTTGCGCGGCCTGTCGCACCCGACCACCAGCCGCCAGGGCAACATGTACGGCATGATCGGCATGGGCATCGCCATTGTCACCACGCTGGCGCTGGCGACCCCTTCGGCGGGAGGCTTTGGCCTCATCGTGCTCGGTCTGCTGATCGGCGGCTCGGTGGGCGCGGTCACCGCACGGCGCATCGCCATGACCTCGATGCCGCAGCTGGTCGCCGCCTTCCACTCGCTCGTCGGCCTTGCCGCCGTCATGGTGGCGGCTGCCGCCGTCTATGCGCCGGAAAGTTTCGGCATCGGCACGGCAGCCGACATCCACGCCCAGGCGCTGATCGAGATGAGCCTCGGCGTCGCCATCGGCGCCATCACCTTCACCGGCTCGGTCATCGCCTTCCTCAAGCTCGATGGCCGCATGTCGGGCAAGCCGATCATGATCGGCGGCCGTCACTTCATCAACGCGGCCCTCGGCATCGCGCTGATCGTGCTGATCGTGCTGCTGGTCACCACCGAGTCCAAGCTGGTGTTCTGGCTGATCGTTGCGGCATCGCTTGTCCTTGGCGTCCTGCTCATCATCCCGATCGGCGGGGCCGACATGCCGGTGGTCGTCTCGATGCTGAATTCCTATTCGGGTTGGGCGGCTGCGGCACTCGGCTTCACGCTCGGCAATCTGGCGTTGATCATCACCGGCGCGCTGGTCGGCTCGTCCGGCGCGATCCTGTCCTACATCATGTGCAAGGGCATGAACCGGTCATTCATCTCGGTCATCCTCGGCGGCTTCGGCGGCGAGACTTTCGCCACCGCCGACGACGGCATCGAGCGCACGGTCAAGCAGGGTTCGGCCGACGATGCCGCCTATCTGATGATGAACGCGCAGAAAGTCATCATCGTGCCAGGCTACGGCATGGCGGTCGCCCAGGCACAGCACGCGCTGCGCGAGATGGCCGACAAGCTCAAGGCCGCCGGCGTCGACGTCAAATACGCCATTCATCCGGTCGCCGGCCGCATGCCCGGCCACATGAACGTGCTCTTGGCCGAAGCCAACGTGCCTTACGACGAAGTGTTCGAGCTCGAGGACATCAACTCCGAATTCGCGCAGGCCGACGTCGCCTATGTCATCGGTGCCAACGACGTCACCAACCCGTCCGCGCGGGACGACAAGAGCTCCCCTATTTTCGGCATGCCGATCCTCGATGTCGACAAGGCCCGCACCTGCCTGTTCGTCAAGCGCTCGCTCGGCTCCGGCTATGCCGGCATCGACAACACGCTGTTCTACAAGGACGGTACCATGATGCTGCTCGGCGACGCCAAGAAGATGACCGAAGAGATCGTCAAGGCCTTGGACCACTGATCCGGGTTAGCGGCGCCGGTACACCGCCAGTTGCTCGAAACCAAAAGTCTGGCTCCGCGCCGGGCTTTTTCTTGGCCCTGAGCATCCGGCCTGGAGCGCCTTTGCTCTCACCCCGGTTTCAGAGCTACGATAGGCAAATTCTGTTCCGGGATTTGTCACCAACGGAGGCACTGGTGTCCGACCCTCATCCTGTTGCGTCGCCGGCCAAGACCAGTCCGCCGGCCTCCGGAAAGGCGCCGCGCAAGCTCAGCCAGGCCGTGGTGATCGTGCATGGCATGGGCGAACAGCGGCCCATGGGCACGCTGAGGGAATTTGTTCAGGCGGTCTGGAGTCATGATCCCGCCCGCGCGCCGTTTTATGCCCGTGTCACTGATCCGGCCGACCCCGACGGCGAGAAGATCAACCAGAGCTGGATCACGCCTGACAGCCGGACGAACTCGCACGAGCTTCGCCGGATCACCACCCCTTACGATATCGATGGCCGCCGCACCGACTTCTACGAGCTTTACTGGGCCGACATTACGCAGGGCACAACGCGGGGCCGGCTTGCGGCCTGGGTAACGAATCTGCTTTGGCGCAAGCCCGCCGACATTCCGCGCGATGCCCGCGGGCTGTATGTCGTCACGCTTCTGGCCGTCACAATAGTCTTGTGCGCGGCGCTCCTGCTCGCGACGTCGGCATCGCAAGGGTATATTTCCTGGACCACGGGTACGCTCGTCACGATCCTGGCTTCGTTCGTCATCTGGTTGGTGGACCGGTTTGGCCTTCCTTATTTCGGCGACGTGGCCGCCTATGTACGTGCTGAAGCGGCAACGGTCGAGAAGCGCGCGCTTGTCCGCGACCGTGGCCTGACGCTGCTGAGGCGTCTCATGATGGACGATGGCTACGATCGGATCGTGCTGGTCTCACACAGCCTGGGATCGATCATCGCCTATGATCTGCTGCAGATATTGTGGGCCGATTTCAGGCCCCGAAAGCTGGAAGCCGTCCGCGACAAGGCGAGACTGAAAGCGATCCGCGCCGTCGACGAGGCCACGCTCCACGCCGATGGTTCTGCGTGGCCCGACGGCTTGGATGATTTTTCCGGATTCCGCCGCGCCCAATGGGAGCTCTATCGGCAGCTTCGCACCAGGGACGCCGATCATCCATTGCCATGGAAGATCAGCGATTTCGTCACGCTCGGCAGTCCGCTGACCCACAGCGAATTTCTGGTGACCTACAACCTCGCCGAATTCAGGCGCGGCATCGCTGAGCGGCTGTTCTCGGCATGTCCGCCGATTGCCGAGACGGCGGCCGGTGGAACCGTCCTCTATCAGGAAGGGCGCAGCCGTTCGGGCAAACCACAGCGGGCGGTGCATCATGGTGCAGTGTTTGCTGCGACGCGTTGGACCAACATCTTCGACAGGGGCAATGGCTGGCTGACGGGCGACCCGATCTCCGGGCCGATGGCGGAAAATTTCGGCCCCGGCGTGGACAACATCCAGGTCGAGCTGTGCGGTTCGCTTGGCCGCATCTTCACGCACACGCTCTACTGGTCGCTGAAGACGACCGGCGTCGAGGTCGCCGCAGCCGCCGGCACGCCGCCGCGCTCGCATATTGGCGTGCTGCGCGACGCCGTCGACCTCGGTCGCAAACTGGAGCCAAGTCAGGCGGTGCCGACGATAGGCCGCACAGAAACGACCTGAAGCATAAAAAACGCGCGCCGGGAGCACGCCAACACCTCAAATACCCTGATTGATTGGGCCTCAGATATCCAGATTGGCGACCGACAGCGCATTGTCCTGGATGAACTCGCGTCTAGGCTCAACTTCGTCGCCCATCAGCCGTGAGAATAGACTGTCCGCATCGGTGGCATCGGTGACCTTGACCTGCAGCAGCGAGCGCACATTCGGGTCGAGCGTGGTTTCCCAGAGCTGTTCGGCGTTCATCTCGCCGAGGCCCTTGTAGCGCTGCATGGTCAGGCCCTTGCGACCGGTGGCAAACACGGCGTTGAGCAGCGCCAGCGGTCCCGAGATGGTTTCCGACACATCCTTGCGGCGCAGCAGCGGCGGCTCGCCATAGACTTCCGCGAGGCGCGGCGCATAGCGGTCGAGCTGGCGGGCGTCGGCCGAATTGATCAGCGCGAGATCGAGATGCGCGAACTCCTTGACGCTGCGCACTGTGCGCTCGAACACATAGCCGCCGATGCCTTCGTTCGAGGTCGACATGCGGCCGGTCCAGCCGCGTTCGGTGTCCTCGGCAATGATGTCGAGGCGCCGGGCGACACGCTCAGCCATGGCGTTGGCCCGGCCGAGATCGGAGAACAACTCAGGGTTGAGTGCGCCGGCGATCGCCGCCTGCTCGACCACGCCCCGGTTATAGCGCGTGTGCAGCCCGTTGATGAGCTGGCGCACCGCCAGCGCATCGTCGATGGCGCTGCGCAGGTCCTGTCCGGCCCGCACCTCGCCGGTGCTGAGCGCAAGCGACGCCTCCTCCAGCCCCGAGCCGATCAGGAATTCCTCGAAGGCGCTTTCGTCCTTGAGGTATTGCGAACTCTTGCCGCGCGTCACCTTGTAGAGCGGCGGCTGGGCGATATAGAGATGGCCGCGCTCGATCAGTTCCGGCATCTGCCGGAAGAAGAAGGTGAGCAGCAAGGTGCGGATGTGGGCGCCATCGACGTCGGCGTCGGTCATCAGGATGATCTTGTGATAGCGCAATTTGTCGGCGTTGAACTCGTCCTTGCCGATCGAGGTGCCGAGCGCGGTGATCAGCGTACCTATCATGTCGGAGCCGAGCATGCGATCGAAGCGGGCCCGCTCGACATTGAGGATCTTGCCGCGCAGCGGAAGTATGGCCTGGTTCTGGCGCGAACGGCCGCCCTTGGCCGAGCCGCCGGCGCTGTCGCCCTCGACGATGAAGATTTCGGACTTCGCCGGATCGCGTTCCTGACAGTCGGCCAGCTTGCCGGGCAGCGAGGTGACGCCGAGCGAGCTCTTGCGGGTGATGTCGCGCGCCTTGCGCGCGGCTTCGCGCGCCGCTGCCGCCTGGATGACCTTGTCGATGACCACCTTGCCCTCGGTCGGGTGCTCTTCGAGCCAGGTGCCGAGCGCTTCGTTGACGAGCCCTTCCACCACCGGGCGAACTTCGGACGAGACCAGCTTGTCCTTGGTCTGCGACGAGAATTTCGGATCGGGAACCTTGACCGACAACACCGCCGTCAGCCCCTCGCGGCAATCGTCGCCGATCAGCGCCACCTTCTCCTTCTTGGTGAGGCCCGAGGATTCGCCATAGCCGGTTATCTGGCGCGTCAGCGCGCCGCGGAAACCGGCAAGATGCGTGCCGCCGTCGCGCTGCGGAATGTTGTTGGTGAAGGCCAGCACGTTCTCGTGGTAGCTGTCGTTCCACCACATGGCGACTTCGACGGTGATGCCGTCGCGCTCGGCTTTGATCGCAATCGGCTTGTCGATCAGCGGTTTCTTGACGCGATCGAGATATTTGACGAACTCCTCCAGTCCGCCATCATAGTGCAACTCATGACGCACGACGTCGGCATGGCGGGCATCGGTCAGAATGATGCGCACTCCGGAATTCAGGAAGGCGAGTTCGCGCAGCCGGTGCTCCAGCGTGCCGAAGTCGAATTCGACCATTGTGAACGTTTCGGCCGACGGAAAGAACGTGATCTCGCTGCCGCTGCGTCCGTCATAGGTGCCGGCAACCTTGCGCTGTTCGTAGGTGCCGGTGACCCTTAGCGGCGCGTCGGAATTGCCGTGCGTGAAGCTCATCTCGTAGATCTGGCCGTTACGGCGGATCTTCAGCTTCAGCCAGGCCGAAAGCGCATTGACCACCGAGACGCCGACGCCGTGCAGGCCGCCAGACACCTTGTAGGAATTCTGGTCGAACTTGCCGCCGGCATGCAGCTGCGTCATGATCACTTCGGCCGCCGAGATGCCTTCGCCGGTGTGGATATCGGTCGGAATGCCGCGGCCATTGTCGATGACCGTCACCGAACCGTCGGGGTTGAGCGTCACGGTGACGAGGTCGGCATGGCCGGCCAGCGCCTCGTCGATGGCGTTGTCGACGACCTCGTAGACCATGTGATGCAGGCCCGAGCCGTCGTCGGTATCGCCGATATACATGCCAGGCCGCTTGCGGACGGCGTCCAACCCCTTCAAAACTTTGATGGAATCGGCGCCGTACTCGGCCTCAGCGCCGTTGGCGTTGTCGATCTGATCGCTCATGAAAACCTGTCTGATTGATGCCGCACATCCAGCGCAAAAAACCGGCTCCGAATCGCGCGTCCTTGATGTCCAAGATATAGGTGCAAAAGGCGGTTTTTCCAAGATTTGCAAGCATTTCCGAATGGAAGAAGAGCGCGCCTGACCGGCCAGGGCATCGGACCCAAAAAGTGGAGCCGGACTTGGAACAGAGCGGCGGCAACAACAGAGGGCCGACCTGTTCCGACGATCAGGCACTTTCCAGTGCCCGGTCACATTCCGGAGAGCCGGCGACATGGACGCTTGCCCTTGCCAGCCACTACATTGAGGTGACCAGCGGAGCACGCCATGGACAGTCAGCCCGCCCCCTTCGTCCCGCCGGCGCCGAAGCCGCGTACGTCGCCGCCGTCGACGCTCGAGATGATCCGCATCGTCTATCGCAACCCGCTCGAACTGTGGGGCGAGCCGACCTACAACCAGCCCTGGATATCGGTGACCGGCATCGGCGGGCCGCTGGTCATCGCCAACGACCCCGGCCTCATTCGCCACGTGCTGGTCGACAATGCCAAAAATTACAAGATGGCGACGGTGCGCCAGATGATCCTGCGGCCGATCCTGCGCGACGGCCTGCTGACCGCCGAGGGTGAGGTCTGGAGGCGCTCGCGCAAGGCGATGGCGCCGGTGTTCACGCCGCGCCACATATTCGGTTTTGCCGAGCCGATGCTGAGGCGCACGCGGGAGTTCGTCACGCGCTATGAGGGCGGCGGCACGTCGGACATCGCCCACGACATGACGCTGCTTACTTTTGATATCTTGGCCGAGACGCTGTTTTCCGGCGAGATATCAGGCGAGCCGGGCAGCTTCGCCAAGGAGATCGACCGACTGTTCGAGACCATGGGCCGGGTTGATCCGCTCGACCTGTTGCGGGCGCCCGACTGGCTGCCGCGCCTGACCCGCATCCGCGGCCGCAAGACCATGGCTTATTTCCGCAAGATCGTAACCGACACAGTCAAGATGCGCGAAGAGCGGCTCAAGCGCGATCCGGACAAGGTGCCGCAGGATTTTCTCACGCTTTTGCTCAAGGCGGAGGGACCGGACGGGCTGACACGCGCCGAGGTCGAGGACAACATCATCACCTTCATCGGCGCCGGTCACGAGACCACGGCGCGGGCACTTGGCTGGACGCTCTACTGCCTGGCCGAAGCGCCTTGGGAGCGCGAAAAGATCGAGCGCGAGATCGACGCCGTGCTGGCGCGAGAACCCGACCCGACAAAGTGGCTCGACGCCATGCCGTTCACCCGCGCCGCCTTCGACGAGGCGCTTAGGCTCTACCCGCCGGCGCCGTCGATCAACCGCGAGCCGATCGAGCCCGAAACCTGGAACGGCCTCTATATACCGAGGCGCGCCGCGGTGCTGGTCATGCCCTGGGTTGTCCATCGCCACCGCAAGCTGTGGGACCGGCCTGACGCCTTCATGCCGGAACGCTTTCATCCGGGAAATCGCGAAAAAATCGACCGCTTCCAGTATTTGCCGTTCGGCGCCGGCCCTCGCGTCTGCATCGGCGCCAGCTTTGCCATGCAGGAGGCGATCATCGCGCTGGCCATCATGCTGTCACGTTTCCGCTTCGACACCACCGCCGAGACCAAACCGTGGCCGGTGCAGAAACTGACGACGCAACCGCGGGGCGGCCTGCCGATGCAGGTTACGCGACGCCTTCAGTGAGCGTCTGATTGGCTAGGCCGCCGTCTTTCGCTGGAACTGGCCCGCGGCGCGGTAGCGCCAGAGATAGCTCGGCAGGATGCTGCCGATCGACTGCGGTTGGATGCCGAGGCCGGCGAGCGTCCTATTTTCCCTGATGGCCGCTTCCGATACGATGTTGTGCTCGCGCAGCTGCAGGACCTGATCCTTGGTCAGCAGCGGATTGGGCAAAAGCCCGAGAATCGATGCCTGCATGTTGGCCACCCACCACGGTACCGACACCAGAAGCCGCTCGCGGTCGATCATGGCAAGCATTTCCTGCATGCATTCCTTGAAGGTCAGCACCTGCGGTCCGCCAAGCTCGTAGATCCGACCGCCCTGGACTTTGCCGTCGACCGAGCGCGCCACCGCCTCGGCGACGTCGCCGACGTAGACCGGCTGGAATTTGGTCTGCCCGCCGCCGATCAGCGGCAGGACCGGCGAATAGCGCGCCATGCTGGCGAAGCGGTTGAAGAAGCTGTCCTCCGGCCCGAAATTGATCGATGGCCGCAAGATGACGGTATCGCTAATCGTTTCCAGGACCGCTTTTTCACCGAGCGCCTTGGTGCGTGCATAGTCCGATTGCGCGTTCAGATCGGCGCCCAGCGCCGAGATATGGGTGAGGCCGGCGCCGACGGCGCGCGCCGCTTCGGCGACCGCGCGTGCGCCGAACTCGTGGACGGAGGTGAATTTCTGCCGACCGCTCTCATGCAGGATGGCCACCAGGTTGACGACATGGTCGGCGCCCTGCACGGCGCGGTCGACCGACCAACGCACGCGAACATTGGCCTGCACCGGCTGAATCTGGCCGACATTGCCCAGCGGCTGCAGATGGCCGGCGAGATCGGGCCGGCGGCAGGCGACCCTGATGCGATAGCCGCGCCTGGCCAGCGCCCGCACAACGTGGCGGCCGACAAAGCCGGAGCCGCCGAACACGACGACGAGCTTTGGGGTCTGCAGGATTTCGGTCATTGCTGGCTCCGGCGCAGTTTCCAGATTTACTGGTGCTTGGCTGAAGCAGTTTCATAGTCGGTTTCGCACCAAAGGCAAAGGGCGACGATAAGTCGCCAACGCCCTTGTTTGACCGCGTCAGAAGGCCCTGCCGATGCGTGCGTCGACCGATTGGCGGTTGCCGCCGCGAATGACGAAGAAGAACAGGACCGCCGCCCACAGCAGCGATTTTTCGGCGCCCGAAAAGCCCTCGCCCATGGTGACCCAGTGGAACCAGACCGTGACCAGAAGCACGAACATTCCGGCGAAGGCGGCCGGGCGGGTCAAGAGGCCGATGACGATGAAAATGCCGCCGAAGAACTCGGTGCATGCCAAGAGCAGGGACCAAAATGCGCCCGGATAGAAGCCGAGGCCTTCGACCATCTCGGCGGCACCAAACGGATCGGTGATCTTATGCGAGCCATGGACGGTGAGGAAGATGCCGGCCACGGCACGCAGGATGGTTTCGGAGGCGGTGTTCAACGCCGCATAGAGGCCGCCAAGGGCCGGGACGAAAAGGCTTCTGCTGGAATTGTCGGTGCTTGCGGACATTGGGGCTCCTCTGCTGCTCCGCGCAAACACCCGACCACCTCGGTCAGAGTCAAATGAACAAAAGTTGACCAAAACAGGCATGTTAACTGACCAGATGCGAGAGAACGCAGAAAACCCCGCCGAAGCGGGGTTTTCCGGGTGACTTCCATGGTCGGAGTCAGGGGTCCGACGAGGCGGCCTGACCTGAGACGGTATCAGGACGGCAGGAGACGCCCGCCCCAGTCCTGGACATTCGACCGGATGTCACCGCCCGGGCAACCCCACCACCCCGGACAGGCATTGGTCGCGGCACCGCGCAAAAAGGTTCAACGGCGGCGAAAAAAATCGCAGACAAACTTTTTAGGAAGAATACCGGGCCGCGAATTCTGAGATGCGTTGGACCACGGCCTTGGGCGCCGTTATGCCCCGTGCCGCCGCTTTCTCCGCCGCTTCGGCTCGGGCACGGCCGGGCACATGCACGCCGTAGCGGCGGCGCAACCGGTCGAGCTGGTCTTTCATGCGTTTCTCGAAATCAGGATCGAGCAGCTTGGGCTCGACGGCCAGAACGAAGAGGCCGGTTCCGGGACTGTCCGGTCCGCCGCTAAACCATGGCGCATCGAGCGACCAGTTGGCGCCCGACAGGCCCGCCGCCAGCACTTCGACCATCAGTGCGATGTTGGCACCGCGCTGGCCGCCGAAGGCAAGCATCGCGCCTTTCATGGCAGCGGCGGGATCGGTGGTCGGGTTGCCGCTGACGTCCAGTGCCCAGCCTTCGGGAATTTTCTTGCCGTCCTCGGCCGCCTTGCGGATGTTGACGAAGGCAGTGGCGCTCGACGACTGGTCGATCACCAGCGGCGCTCCGTCGGCGGCGGGCGCGGCGAAGGACATCGGGTTGGTACAGTAGACCGGCTTGACCGAGCCCGAGCCGGCAAGCACGGCCGGTCCATTGGTCGCGGCAAAGGACACCAGTCCCTGCGCGGCCAGCCGCCCGGTGAAATAGCCGAGCGCGCCGCATGTATAGGCGTTCCTCTGCGAAAAGATGGCAACGCCGAACAGGCGCGCCGCCTTGGCGAGATCGTCGATCGTGCGGTCGAAACCGGTATGCGCCAGACCGCCGCGCGCATCGGAGAGATAGATTGCCAAAGCCGGCCTGGTGATGACCGGCTCGGCCTTGCCGTCGATGCGGCCGGCCTCCAGCGCTTCGAGATAGTCGATGAAATGCGACAGTCCGACCGTCGACAGACCTTCCGCCTCGGCCGCTACGATGGAGGCTGCGAGCGACTGCGCCGCTTCTTCATTGGCGCCGGCGCCGAGCGCCGCCATCCGGCACAGCCCTGTCGCCTGGTCGAGACTGAGTTGCATTGTAGCGATCCTAGGGGAGTAAGGGAGTAAGGGAATAGGGGAATAGTGAGCAGTGAATGCGAATAGGATGGAAATGTGTATGTGAATAGTGGCTGGCCCTGCTCCCCTGCTCCCCTATCAACCAATCTTGTTCGGGATCCGCGCCTCGATCTTGCCGAGGGCGAAGACCAGGATGCCGGTGATCGCCATATAGATCAACGCCAGGAGCAGCAAGGGTTCATAGGTGAGGAAAGTGCCCTGCCTCACCTTGGAAGAGACGGCGAATATGTCGATCACGCTGATGGTCGCCACCAGCGGCGTCGATTTCAGCTGCAGCACGGTTTCGCCGGTCAGCGTCGGCAGCGCCCGGTAGAAGGCTTGCGGCAGCCAGATCCGCCGCAGGATCTTCCAGCGGCTCATGCCGAAGGCACGCGCCGCTTCCAACTGTCCTTTCGGCACCCCGGCGAAGGCACCCCGCATGACTTCCCCCTCGTAGCCGGCGAAGGACAAGGTCAGCGCCAGGACGCCATAGGGCCACGCTTGCCTCAGATACGGCCACATCCAGGACTCGCGTACCCATGGGTACTGCGGAAACAGCGAGCCGAGCCCATAGTAGAGCAGCCAGAGCTGCAGCAGCAGTGGCGTTCCCCTGATGACGGTGCAGAAGGCCTTTGCAGGCGCCGCGAGCCAGAAGGGGCCGGCAGCCTGCGCCAATCCGAGCGGCACGGCGAGCAGGAAGCCGAGTGTGCAGGTGACGGCGAGGATCCAGAGCGTGCGCCAGATGCCGACAAGCGCCATCTCGTAATATTGCGGCAGCCAGTCCCAGCGCATGAAGAAGGCGGCCGCGAGAACCAGCGCCAGCGCGGTCAGGATCAGCACGATGCGATGCGGCTGCAGCCACAGCGACGCGCGGGCAACGTTGATGATGATCGCTTCGCCAGCCATCAACGCGCCTCCTTGAGGGAGGGCATGCCGCGCCGAGCCCGGAGTTCGATGCGGCCGATGATCAAATTGGAGACCAGCGTCAACAGAAGATAGATCACGCCTGCGGCGAGGAAGAACGTAAGATAGGCTTTGGTTACGCCCGCCGCTTGCCGCGTGGCCAATGTCAGCTCGAAGAAGCCGACGACCGCCAGCAGGGCGGTGTCCTTGGTGGCGATCAGCCAGAGATTGGCAAGGCCAGGTATGGCGAAGGGCAGCATCGCCGGCAGCGTGATGCGTCGCAGAAGGAGGCCGGGAGACATGCCATAGGCGCGCGCGGCTTCGATCTGGCCCTGCGGAATGGCAAGGATCGCGCCACGCATCACCTCGGTCGAATAGGCGCCCTGGACGAATCCGAGCACGGCAATGCCGGCCACCAGCCCGCTGATATCGATGCGCCGATATCCCATTGCCGTCAGCAACTGGTTGATCAAATCGGTGCCGGCATAATAGAGCAGCAGGATCAGCACCAGCTCCGGCACGGCGCGGACGATCGTCGTATAGACCGCCAGCAGATCGCGCACCACGGGCCCGCCATAGAGCTTGCCATACGCACCGCAAATGCCGATCACGAGGCCGAGACCGAAAGCACCGGCAGCGATCTCGACCGAGTGGAGCAGTCCGACCAGAAGCGTTCCGCCCCAGCCAGGCGGCGTCGGCGAAAGCAGTTCGATGATGCGGGCCACAGAGGCCGGAAGAAATGCGTCGATCAGCGTCGCCCCCGAATTGCTGGCGCCAATACCGCCGGCGATGCCGTCAGCGGAAAGCTCGCATGGGTAGAGTTCGACGAAGCCACACGGCGCGCTGTCTGCGCCGCGTGGTTATTCGCTCAGGGATGCACGCCGTCAGTTCGACTGTGTGTCGTCGCCATAGATGTCGAAATCGAAGTATTTCTTCGAAATCTCGTCATATTTGCCGTTGGCACGGATCGCCTTGATGCCGGCGTTGATCTTCTCCTTCAGCTCGGTGTCTTCCTTGCGGACACCGGCGCCGACGCCGGGCCCGAGGATTGCCAGATCCGGCGCGACCGTGCCCTTCATATCGCAGCATTGCTTGCCCTGATCCGATTTCAGGAAGGCATCGAGCGCGATGGAATCGGCCTGCACCGC
The DNA here is from genome assembly GCF_055811515.1 of Mesorhizobium sp. WSM4841. Taxonomy (NCBI): domain Bacteria; kingdom Pseudomonadati; phylum Pseudomonadota; class Alphaproteobacteria; order Hyphomicrobiales; family Phyllobacteriaceae; genus Mesorhizobium; species Mesorhizobium sp. WSM4841. The sequence goes on along the minus strand of NZ_JBVVQC010000002.1, from coordinate 314,394 downwards.
ATCGAGACGGCCGGCGGCAAGATCCTGATTGGCTTCGTCCTGGGTCTGGTATTCCTTGATCTCCGCCGCTTCGGTGAAGTGCTTCTTGACGTAGTCGGCATGCACGGTCGAGACTTGCACGCCGATGATCTTGCCCTTGAGATCTTCCGGGGTGGCGCCGAACTTCTGGTCCTTCGGCCCGATAATGGCGGTCGGGGTGTTGTAATATTTGTCGGAGAAGTCGATCGTCTTCTTGCGCTCGTCGGTGATCGACATGGAGCTGGCGATCACATCGATCTTCTTGGTCGTCAGCGCTGGGATGATGCCGTCCCAGGCAACCGGGGTGATAACGCAATCGAGCTTCTGCTCGGCGCAGACCGCGTCGATGAATTCGATTTCCCAGCCGACCCATTTGCCGGAAGCATCCGGCGAGGTGAACGGCGGATAGGGTTCGGCAGCGACACCGATCTTGACCGGCTCGGCCTTGGCGATGCCCATCGCAGCGACACCGAGCAATAGCGCTGCGGCCAATGTCTTAAGGACGGTGTTCATTTCAATAACTCCCAGTTTGTTGTTGTTCCCGTTTTCCATCCGCCTCGGCTTAACCGATGTTGCGGATGAATTGCTTGAGCCTTTCGGATTTGGGCGCGCCGAAGATCTGCTCCGGCGGCCCTTCTTCCTCGACCAGCCCGTTGTAGAGGTAGACCACATGCGTCGCGACTTCGCGGGCGAACTTCATCTCGTGGGTCACCAGCACCATGGTGCGGCCCTCGCGCGCCAGATCGCCGATCACCTTCAGCACCTCGCCGATCAGTTCCGGGTCGAGCGCCGAGGTCGGCTCGTCGAACAGCATGACGCGCGGATTGATGGCCAGCGCCCGGGCGATAGCCGCGCGCTGCTGCTGGCCGCCCGACAGATAGGCCGGATAGACATCGCGCTTTTCGGCCAGGCCGACGCGGACGAGCAGCTTTTCGGCCTCCACGATGGCCACGTCGCGCTTGACGCCCAGAACGTGCACCGGAACCTCGATGACGTTCTCGATCAGCGTCATGTGGCTCCACAAATTGAAATTCTGGAACACCATGCCGAGCTTGGAACGGATGCGCTCGATCTGCTTGCGGTCGGCGGGAACGGTGTGGCCGTGACTGTCGGCCTTCATCCGGATCTCCTCGCCATTGACGCGGACGATTCCGCTGGTCGGGTTCTCCAGGCAATTGATGCAGCGCAGCAGTGTCGACTTGCCCGAGCCGCTGCCGCCGATGATGGCGATGACCTCACCGTCGCGCGCCGACAGCGAAACGCCTTTCAGCACATGCAGTTCGCCGAATCTTTTATGCAGGTTCTCGACATGGATGGCTTCGGCGGCGTCGTTCTGCGCCGTATACTTCAGGGCGGGAGCCGTGCCTTGGGCTATCACCTTTGGGGTGCCTCACGAAGCGGCTGGACCCGTCGCTGCTGGAATTTATTACCCATTACCATCACTGGACAGACTTCTCATTCTCAAGATGGACCGTTCCGCTTGCCTCCGTCAACCATGCTTTTTGGACCATTGATCACGGCATGCTGAGTGGCTATTGGCTGGATGGGATATTTCAGGAGCACTTGGTGGGTAAAGCATACGGGTCGCAGTCCATGGCAGGGCCCCTGCAGCGCGTGCTGATGCGGTCCGCCGCAAGCGCCATGCCCCGCGCCAGAGCATCGGAATGGCGCTATGGCCCCGGCTTCGAACCGCAAAAGGCCGCTGCCCAGTATGAGGCGCTGACGATGCTGGTTTTGGCATCCGGCGCTGAGATCGAATGGCTGACCGACGCCGATGACGGGCTTGCCGATTCCGTCTTCACTCACGATCCTTCGTTGATGACCGACCACGGCGCCATCATCCTTGCCATGGGCAAGGCGCTGCGCCGGGCCGAGCCCGGCCTGCACGAGGCGGCCTACAGGCGCATGGGCGTCCCTATCCTCGGCCGCATCGAGCATCCCGGACAGGTCGAGGGCGGCGATTGCGTCTGGGTGGATTCACGGACGCTGGCCGTCGGCCGCGGCGTGCGCACCAACCAGGACGGCATTCAGCAACTCGCCAACCTGCTCACCCCCAAGGGTATCCAGGTCTATGGCTACGACCTGCCGCTCTGGCATGGCGAGGAGGCCTGCCTGCATCTGATGTCGGTGATCAGTCCGCTCGCCGACGATCTGGCGCTGGTCTATGCACCGCTTTTACCGGCTGCCTTCTACCAGATGCTGCGGGCGCGAGGCATTCGCCTGGTCGAAGGCGACGCTGAGGAGTTCTTCGCCTCCAACGGCCTCAGCCTCAATGTGCTGCCGACCGCGCCGCGCGAGGTGATCGCCGTTGCCGGTTTCCCGAAGACGGCGGCGGCCATGGCGGCCGCCGGCTGCAGGGTTTCGACCTTCGAGGCGGACGCGCTGTGCATCGCCTGCGAGGGCGGACCGACTTGCCTCACACGTCCGGTGCTCAGACAATGACGACAGTCGGCGAAGCGCTCATCACTTTGCTCGAAGCCCATGATGTCAACACGGTCTTCGGCATTCCGGGTGTGCATACGGTCGAACTCTATCGCGGGCTGGCGCGCTCGAAGATCCGCCACGTCACCCCGCGTCACGAGCAGGGCGCCGGCTTCATGGCCGACGGTTATGCGCGCGCCAGCGGCAAGCCTGGCGTCGCCTTCGTCATCACCGGACCGGGACTGACCAACACCATCACCGCCATGGGCCAGGCCCGTGCCGATTCGGTCCCGATGCTGGTGATCTCGGGCGTCAACGCCACGCCGACGCTGGGCAAGGGTCTTGGCCACCTGCACGAACTGCCCGACCAGCACGGCATGATGGAAAAGGTCGCGCTGTTCTCGCACCGCGTCGCCGACGCCAACGAACTACCGGGCGTTCTTGCCCGCGCCTTCGCCCTGTTTTCGTCATCGCGCCCCGGCCCGGTCCATATCGAGATCCCGACCGATATCATGGTCAAGCCGGCCGACGGCATCGCGGCTTTGCTGGCCAATGTCGCGCCGCCCGAGCCGGATGCGGCGGCGATAGCAGAGGCGGCAAAACTTTGCGCGGCTGCCCGCCGCCCGCTGATCCTTGCCGGCGGCGGCGCCAAGAGAGCCGAAGCACCGTTACAGCGCCTTGCCGAAAGGCTGGGAGCGCCGGTTGTCCAGACGGCCAATGCCCGCGGCCTGCTGCATCGCCATCCGCTTGCCGTGCCGGCGAGCCCCAGTCTGAAGGCGGTGCGTGCATTGATGGCCGACGCCGATCTGGTCATTGCCGCCGGCACCGAATTCGGCCCAACCGACTATGATGGGTATAGCGACGGTGGCTTTGTCCTGCCGCCCAATCTGATCCGCATCGACATCGGCGCCGACCAGCTTGCCCGCTGGCCGGCCCGGATTTCGATCCACGCCGATTGCGGCGCAGCACTCGAGGCGCTGCTTGCCGAAATCGGCCAAGGCCAACCGCCATCGGGCGACGGCCCGGCTCGCGCCGCTGCAACAAGGCAAGCGGCCTTCGCCGAAATCAGCCCGGCCCTCCAGGCGCAAACACAAGCCGTCGATGCGATCCGCGATGCGTTGCCGGGCTCGATTATCGTCGGCGATTCGACCCAGCCGGTCTATGCCGCCAACCTCTATTACGATCACGATCGACCGGGCGGCTGGTTCAACGCCGCCACCGGCTTCGGCGCGCTGGGCTATGGTCCGCCGGCGGCGATCGGTGCGGCCCTTGCCGTGCCTGATGCGTCGGTCGTTTGTCTCACCGGCGACGGTGGCTTCCAATTTACGCTGCCCGAACTGGGCGCCGCGCTCGACGCTGCGGCGCCGGTGATCTTCGTCGTTTGGAACAATCGCGGCTATCGCGAAATCGAAACCTCGATGCTCGATGTTGGCGTCGAGCCGGTCGGCGTCTCGCCGGCGCCGCCTGATTTCTGCAAGCTGGCCGAGGCCTATGGCATTGCCGCGGAGCGGATTGTTGGTATCGACGATCTGGCGGACGCACTCAAGCGTGCGCGTGCGACCGGACTGCCGTATGTCATCGAAATCACTGTCGATTGAGTGCTGTGGCAGCGTCTGCCTGGGGATGCGATCCTCGTCGGATGGCCGCCGGCTTGAGGCGCGCAAACGACGCTGCGTTATCGAGATTTCGGTTGAGTGATCGCGCGAAAGGCGCGACCCTTCGGCGGCGGCGCGGCATAAGAGAGTGACTGGAGCGGTCGAAGATGACGGATACACTGGACGGCAGGCAGGTTGTGGTGACCGGCGGCACCGGGGCGCTCGGTGGTGCGGTTGTCGGCAAACTGCTGGAGCAGGGCGCGATCTGCCATGTGCCCAATGCCCATGCCGTCGCGCCCGCGCATTTTCCCTTCCCGGCACATGAGCGCGTCAGGCTGGCGCACAATGTCGATCTCGCCGACCCCGCCAAGGTCGATGCGTTCTACGCCAGTGTTACGGATTTGTGGGCATCCATCCACCTGGCCGGCGGCTTCACCGCCGCGCCGGTCGAGAAGATCGAGCCCGCGTCCTTTGCCGAAATGATGGACACCAACGCCCGCACCACCTTCCTGTGCTGCCGCGCGGCGATACGCTCGATGCTGGAATCTTCCGTGTCGGGCCGCATCGTCAATGTCACGGCGCGCGCCGGGCTCGACCTGCGGCGCGGTTCCGGCATGGTCGCCTATGCCGCCAGCAAGGCGGCAGTCGCGGCAATGACGGTGGCGATGGCGGAAGAACTCAAGGGCAAGGGCATTCTGGTCAACGCGGTCGCGCCTTCGACCCTCGACACGCCGGCCAACCGGGCTGACATGCCGGCCGCCGATTTCGGCAAATGGGTCAGCCTCGAAGCGGCCGCTGAGGCCATTGCCTATCTCGCTTCGCCGGCCAACCTGGCGATGAGCGGCACGCTGGTGCCGCTTTACGGCAGGGCCTGATCTCTCTCTTTGTTTGAGCGCGATTTCCCAAAATCGGTTTGCCACGTTTGGGTTACGATGCTCTGACCATAGTCAAACAAAAACCCCGCCGGATCGCTCCGGCGGGGTTTTTTAACAGGCGGCGCGAGGTGCGGCGTTAGTGGACTTAGCTGCCCTGCTTCTTCAGCGCGGCACCCAGGATGTCGCCCAGCGAAGCGCCGGAGTCGGTCGAGCCGTACTGGGCGACCGCTTCCTTCTCTTCGGCGATTTCCAGCGCCTTGATCGAGACCTGCAGCTTGCGGGTCTTTTTGTCGAAGGCGATGACGCGGGCGTCGACCTTCTGGCCGACCGTGAAGCGCTCGGGGCGCTGCTCGTCGCGGTCACGGCTGAGGTCGGAGCGCTTGATGAAGGTCTCGATGCCGCTGTCGACCAGCCGCACTTCCAGACCGCCATCCTTGACGCCGGTAACCTCGCAGGTGACGACCGCGTTCTTGCGCAGTTCGCCTGAAGTCGCTGCCTCGCCGGCCGTATCCTTGGCCAGCTGCTTGATGCCGAGCGAGATGCGCTCCTTGTCGATGTCGACGTCGAGCACCTGCGCCTTGACCATGTCGCCGCGATTGTACTCCTCGATCACCTGCTCGCCCGGACGGGTCCAGTCGAGGTCGGAAAGATGGACCATGCCGTCGACATCGCCTTCGAGGCCGATGAACAGGCCGAACTCGGTCTTGTTCTTGACCTCGCCCTCGACCTGGCTGCCGACCGGATGGCTGCTGGCGAAAGCCTGCCACGGGTTCTCGAGCGTCTGCTTGAGGCCGAGCGAAATGCGGCGCTTGGCCGGATCGACCTCGAGCACCACCACGTCGACTTCCTGCGTCGTCGACAGGATCTTGCCGGGATGCACGTTCTTCTTCGTCCACGACATTTCCGAAACGTGGATGAGGCCCTCGATGCCCGGCTCCAACTCGACGAACGCGCCGTAGTCGGTGATGTTGGTGACGGTGCCCTTGATCTTCTTGCCGATCGGGAATTTCGTTCCGATCTCGGACCACGGATCGCTCTCGAGCTGCTTCATGCCGAGCGAGATGCGGTGGGTTTCCTGGTTGATGCGGATGATCTGCACCTTGACCGTCTGGCCGATGTTGAGGATCTCGGTCGGATGGTTGACGCGGCGCCATGCCATGTCGGTGACATGCAGCAGGCCGTCGATGCCGCCGAGGTCGACGAACGCACCATAGTCGGTGATGTTCTTGACGACGCCTTCGACCACTTGGCCTTCTTCGAGGTTCTGCACGATTTCCGAACGCTGTTCGGCACGGCTTTCCTCGAGAACGGTGCGGCGCGACACCACGATGTTGCCGCGGCGGCGATCCATCTTGAGGATCTCGAAAGGCTGCGGATTGTGCATCAGCGGGGAGACGTCGCGAATCGGGCGAATGTCGACCTGGCTGCGCGGCAGGAAGGCCACGGCGCCGTCGAGATCGACGGTGAAGCCGCCCTTGACCTGGTTGAAGATGACGCCTTCGACGCGCTCGCCCTTGGTGAACTTCTCTTCGAGACGGACCCAGCTCTCTTCGCGGCGGGCCTTCTCACGGGAAAGCATCGCTTCGCCAAGCGCGTTCTCGATGCGCTCGACATAGACTTCGACCGTGTCGCCGACCTTGAGCGTCGACTCCTTACCCTTGACGCCGAATTCCTTCAGCGGCACGCGGCCTTCGACCTTGAGGCCGACGTCGATGATTGCCATGTCCTTTTCGATCGCGGTGATCGTGCCCTTGACGACTTGGCCTTCGCCGGAATGGCCGGCGGAAAAAGATTCTTCGAGCAGGCTCGCGAAATCATCGCGAGTGGGATTTGCAACTGACATAGTTTCTCCTGGAATGCCCCGCATCTCAAGCGGGGCGGGCGCCGTGGGTTAGCGTTGCGTTGGCCTGCCGGCGTTCCGGGCTTCAAAAAAGCCCTTGGCCGCCTAAGCGGCAATTCCGGCGCATGAAAAATGCTGGCAGGCTGGTTCGTGCCCGATATGGGTATCTTTTCGCCGCCGGCAATCGGCAACGGAGGAAAACCCGGCTCAGGCTTTGTTTCTCTTGGCCAGAACGTCGTCGATGATCGCCTTGGCCGCCAGGAACGCGGCTTCTATAGCCATTTCCGACGTGTCGAGCAAGTGCGCGTCGGCGGCAGGCTTCAGCGGCGAGTCGGCGCGACCCATGTCGCGCTCATCGCGGCGCAGGATATCGGCCAGGATTTCGTCGAAATCGGCGGTGCCGCCGATGCTCTCGATCTCGGCCAACCGCCGCTCTGCCCGCACCTCGGCGCTCGCCGTCACATAGAGCTTAATGTCGGCGTCGGGACAGACGACGGTGCCGATGTCGCGGCCGTCGAGCACCGCGCCCGGCGGCGCCTTGGCGAATTCGCGCTGCTTATCGACCAGTATGCGCCGCACCGACGGGATGACAGCCACTTTCGAAGCCGCTTCGCCGACCGCATGCGCCGACAGCACCGACCGGTCGAGCTTCGCCAGGTCGACCTGCCGCGCCGCGGTTTCCGCCGCCGAGACATTGTCGAGCGGCAGGCCGAGCCGAAGCAGCGCATGGGCGACCGCGCGATAGGTGAGGCCGGTGTCGAGCAGGTTCAGGCGGTAATGGTCAGCCAGCCGCCGCGCCAGCGTGCCTTTGCCGGCGCCGGCGGGTCCGTCGATTGCGATGGTGAAGGTCAAGGGCGTAGCTTTCGGACACGATAAAATAGGTAGGATAGGAGGCCAAAGAGGGCGAATGCATAGCCGCTGGCCAGCGGACTTATCTCCTGCCCGCCAAGACCCAGATGAAATATGCCGTCTACCAAGGCTACCGCGCCAGCTCCGGTAAACAATATCGACATCACAAGACAAAAATTACCGGAGCGAGCAGAAACCTTCTTTGCGATCTCAATAGCTATCCCATCGATCGAGGCTTTTGGAAAAACGAACTCATCGGAAGACAGTTGGGTAGTAGAAAGAATAGCTCCAGTCTGTGCTCTCAACTTGCGATGCATGTGATGGTTCAAGGCAATCCATATCGCTGCAGCAAGGAGAACCCAGATACTATCCATCCGGTCGGAAAGCCAAAGCACGATGAACACGAGCATGGGAATGAGAGTGAACAAAACAAACGCCCATTCGCGATTCTGGATCTCGATGAGGCTGGTAAGTTCATTGGCATTGACGATCCGGGTTTTGGCGGACCTGTCCAAGCGGAACAGAAAAGTACCGTCTGCTTGCCTTTGCCAATGAGAGCCCCTGGCCCCCGGCCTCTGAAAATCAGGACTTGCCATCCACTCACCCCCCTGCGCGGTTGCTTACAAAGAAATCGAAAGTCGCTCACAAGACCGCTGGCGCGCTAGTCCTGCTCGCAGTACCGCTACTCGATCTCCGCCCCCAGCCCCTTCATCAGCCCCATGAACTCCGGGAAGCTGGTCGCGATCATCGCCTGGTCGTCGATGGTGACAGGCTTTTCCGTTGCCAGTCCCATGACCAGAAAGCTCATGGCAATGCGGTGGTCGAGATGAGTCTGGACGATGGTGCTCTGTCCATTGGGGTGTTGGCCGAGCCCCTTGCCGCCGGGTCTTCCGCGCACCGCCAGCGAGGCCTCGCCTTCGGTGCAGTCGACGCCGTTGACCGTCAGCCCGTTCGCGACTGCCGACAGCCGGTCGGATTCCTTCACCCGCAGCTCTTCCAATCCCTGCATCAGCGTTTCGCCGTCGGCAAAGCTGGCGGCGACGGCAAGGACCGGATATTCGTCGATCATCGTCGGCGCCCGCTCGGGCGGCACGGCGACGCCCTTCAGCTCGGAATAGCGTACGCGCAGATCGGCGACATCCTCGCCGCCTTCATTGCGCGGGTCGAGAACATCGATCCGGGCGCCCATTTCCTGCAGCGTCAACAAAAGCCCGGTGCGGGTCGGGTTCATCAGCACGTTTTCGATTGTAATGTCCGAGCCCGGCACGATGAGTGCGGCCACCAGCGGGAAGCCGGCCGAGGATGGGTCGCCCGGCACAGCGATGGTCTGGCCGGTGAGCTTGCCCTGGCCCTCGATGAAGATGTGGCGCACGCCGCGCTCGTCGGTCTCGACCGACAGATTGGCGCCGAATCCCTTCAGCATCTTTTCGGTGTGGTCGCGCGTCATCACCGGCTCGATGACGGTGGTGACGCCGGGCGTGTTCAGCCCGGCGAGCAACACCGCCGACTTCACCTGCGCCGAGGCCATCGGCACGCGGTAGGTGATGGGTGCTGCGTGCTTGGGCCCGTGCAGCGTGATCGGCATGCGGTCGCCGGGCGTCGCCTTCAGCACCTGCACGCCCATCTGGCGCAAAGGTTCGAGCACGCGGCCCATCGGCCGGCCGGATAGCGAAGCGTCGCCGATGAAGGTCGTCTCCATGTCGTAGGTGCCGACCAGGCCCATGGTGAGGCGCGAGCCGGTGCCGGCATTGCCGAAATCGAGCGGGCCTTCCGGCTGCAGCAGCGCGCCGTTGCCGGTGCCGCGGATCACCCACTCGGCGCCGCGCTTCTCGATATGCGCGCCCATTGCCTTCATCGCGGCGCCGGTGCGCATCACGTCCTCGCCTTCCAGCAGGCCGGTGATGCGGGTCTCGCCGGAGGCGAGGCCGCCGAACATGAACGAGCGGTGCGAGATCGACTTGTCGCCGGGCACCCGCGCCGCGCCTGAAAGCGCTGACGATTTGCGGGCGGTGGCCGGTTTCGGGGCGGCAGTATGCGACATGGCTTTTCCCTGGCTGAAAACGCCGGTGGCCGGCCTTTTTCTTCTGGTTTGGGCGGTCTCGTATCACGGCGGACGGAAATGGTCATCCCCTCGCAAGAGGTCGCTCAACACGGGGATTCATGAGGCTGGCTTTAGGCTTTGACAGCGCCGCAAACTGTGGTTATGGGGACCAAACTTTCATCGACGAGGCTTGCAGTGGCAAAACCCGAACTTGGCACCAAACGCATCGACCCCGAAACGGGTCAAAAATTCTACGACCTGAACAAGGATCCGATCGTCTCGCCCTATACCGGCAAGAGCTATCCACGTTCCTATTTCGAGGAAGGCAAGATCACCGCCCTCGAGGAGGAAGAGGAAGTTGCCGAGAAGGAAGTGGACGCCGAGGAGGAAGAGGGCGTCGAAGTCGTCTCGCTCGAAGAGGCGGATGAGGATGCGAAACCCGACGATCTTCCCGATCTCGGCGATGACGAGGACGATGTGGACCTCGGCGATGACGACGACGATACTTTCCTCGCCGACGAAGAGGAAGAAGACGACGATGTCGCCGACATGATCGGCGTCGGGGACGACGACGACGAAGTCTGATCCGGCCTCTGGCGCAAGCGCCTGCCGACTTTCGCGGCGTCTTAATAAAAAGCGGCTCTTGAAGGCTTGATATTGACGTAAGGCGGGGTTAGAAGCCGCTGCACTAACGGCGCGGTCTCAACCCGCGCCGGATCTCTTCGCCGGCAACGGCGCCGGTAGACTGCCGGAGTGGGGCCATAGCTCAGTTGGGAGAGCGCTTGAATGGCATTCAAGAGGTCGTCGGTTCGATTCCGATTGGCTCCACCAGTTTTCTCTCGGGAAAATCAGTCTCTTTAGACCTGCCTATCACTGGCAGGCCCGACAAAAGCGGGCGGGCCCCCTGAAATAATTTCGCTGTATTTCGGCTAGTCTGAAGCTGAAAACCCCGGCAACCACCGGGATTTTCAGCACACTAGCTGCTAATAGTACCAAGCCCAGACCAAAACACGCCTGCGAAAGCACCGTCTGCGCAGACGGCCATTTCGCCAGACACGACGACAGATCCTTCTTCAAGCGCGCCGCCGGTGCCGCCGCCTGCGGTGCCAGCGCCGATGGCGGACCGGCTCCGCTTGAGTATCTTCATCCTCGAAGGCTTCCGTATCCGGCGCGTCGAGTTCATCGAGAATGCCGCTTCTGGCGCCCGGTACGCCGGCGACGGCGTTAATTGGCCGAACTGCGCTCGCAAGGGCTGCTGCCCCAGCAATGCCAAACATTCCTGTCAAAATGATCGCCGATCCTTGGAAACCTCCAATCTTCTAGCCAGCGAGACAAGGTTCGCAAACTCAAAAGATAGCGCGGTCGATACAAAAGCAAAGTAGACCCTATGAATGGTATTTAAAGAAGCTTGACGGGTCGGCTCCGCAAACATGTGGCAGCCCCCGAAGCGATAACTGCGTCAATTCTCACCATGCCGCATTGCACAATCGCGCGGCGTGCGCAAAATGCGGCATGATCCGGAAATCCCTCACCGTCCTGGTGATCGACGAAAACCACATCCGCGCCTCCATCATTGAGGCGGGATTGCGGGAGGCCGGGCATGAGCAGGTCACGGTCGTTCACGATGTTGCCGGAATAGCGCGGCGGATCGCCGAGATCGAACCGGACGTGATCGTCATCGACCTCGAAAATCCCAACCGCGACATGCTTGAAAACATGTTCCAGCTTTCGCGCGTGGTGAAGCGGCCGATCGCCATGTTCGTGGACCGGTCCGACCAGGCTTCGATCGAGGCTGCGGTGGAAGCGGGGGTCTCCGCCTACGTCGTCGACGGGCTGCGCCAGGAGCGCGTCAAGCCGATCCTCGACATGGCGATCAGCCGCTTCAACGCCTTTTCGCGGATGGCGCGCGAACTGGAAGAGGCCCGCAGTGAATTGGAGGACCGCAAGGTCATCGACCGCGCCAAGGGCATCCTTATGAGGTCGCGTGGCCTGTCGGAGGACGCCGCTTATACCCTTCTGCGCAAGACCGCCATGAACCAGAACCGCAAGATCAGCGAAATCGCGCAGAGCCTGGTGACGGCGGCAGGCCTTCTGGATCCCGGAGAGAGTTGAGCATGGCGGCCGAACACCAGATCAATGCCGGTTTCATACCGCTCTTCGACAGCGCGGTTCTTGTCGCAGCGAGGGAGATCGGCTTTGCCGCGCGCGAAGGCGTCGACCTGACGCTCAGTCGCGAAACGTCCTGGGCCAACATCCGCGATCGTATTGCGATCGGACATTTCGACCTGGCGCATATGCTGGGACCGATGCCGATCGCCTGCAATCTGGGGCTCACCCCACTCGCCTCCGATACGATCGTGCCGTTCTCGCTTGGGCTGGGCGGCAACTGCGTAACGGTTTCGAACACGCTCTGGACGGGCATGGCCGCGCACGGCGCGTTGCCCGACCTCGATCCGGCGCGAGCTGGCAAGGCCCTGGGAGCGCTGATCCGTGAACGGGCAAATGCCGGTCGCGAGCCGATGCGCTTTGCGGTTGTGCATCCGCACTCGGGGCATAATTACGAACTGCGCTACTGGCTCGCGGCCTGCGGCATCGATCCGTCGCGCGAAATAGAAATCGTCATCGTGCCGCCGCCCTTCATGGCCGACGCACTCGCCGCCGGCAGGATCGACGGCTACTGCGTCGGCGAACCCTGGAACAGCGCCTCGGTAGTCGCCGGCACCGGCCATATCGCCACGGTCAAGGCCGCTATCTGGAAGACCAGCCCCGAGAAAGTCGTCGGCGTGCGCAAGGCCTGGGCCGAAAAACACCCGGAGGCCCTTTCGGCCCTGCTGCGCGCGCTGCATCATGCTGCGCGCTGGTGCCAGGATCCGGCAAACCGCGGTGAACTGGCCGCCCTGATGGCGCAGCCTTCCTTCCTCGGCGTTTCGCCGGCGCTGCTGATGCCGATCCTGACCGGACATCTTGCGCTGGGCGGGGTCGCGGAATTGAGCGTCGAGGACTTCTTTCTTCCTTTCGGCAAGGCGGCGAATTTTCCGTGGAAGAGCCATGCGCTGTGGTTCTACACGCAGATGGTCCGTTGGGGGCAGGTCAAGCACAGCGCTGCCCACATGGCGCTCGCGCGCGACACCTACCGGCCCGACCTCTATCGCGCAGCGCTGAAGCCGCTCGGCGTCGCTCTGCCGGGAGCCAATGCCAAGGTCGAGGGGGCCCTGACCGCTGCCACGCCGGTCGGCTCGGCGGGCGCCAGCCTCGTCCTTGGTCCGGATGGTTTCTTCGACGGCCGCATCTTCGATCCGGACAGGATCGACGACTATCTCGCCATCCGCGACTGGGCAATGCCGACGGGTTGAGCATTCCTTGCGCACTATCATGCACTGCACAATTTTTGTGCCGCTGCACAATGAACGTGACTGTCGCATGAGCATCGACAATCCGGCGCTCCAGCCTTTACGCCCGCTCTCTCGGTTGTTTTCATTGCTGAATCTACCGTTTCTTCAAACTGGCACGGTTCCTGCATCATAATCCATGGGCCTTCAGGGCCATTGAATACGGCGTCCAATGGCGGGCGCCACAGGCAAAGCTGCCGCTCAGGTCAACACGCGATCCGGATCAACGGATGCGGCGGCCTGGCCGGCGGCTTTTTTGTTTTGGTCGAACACGCAATCGACGGCGCAGATCCCAAGCCGCGCCCAATGGAGATGACGATGACGAAACGCATCAAAACCCAATCCGCCCTCACGGGCGTAACGCGCCGCGATTTCCTGATGATGAGCGCGGCCACCGCGGCAACGCTGGCGGCGGCACGCGCGCTGTTGCCGTCCGGCGCCTATGCGGCAACGGCGGCGCCGGAAGTCACTGGCGCCAAGCTCGGCTTCATCGCGCTGACCGATGCGGCGCCGCTGATGATCGCCAAGGAGAAGGGCCTGTTCGAAAAATTCGGCATGCCCGATGTCGAGGTGCTCAAGCAGGCCTCCTGGGGCGCGACACGCGACAATCTGATGCTCGGCGGCGAAGCCAACGGCATCGACGGCGCCCATATCCTGACGCCGATGCCTTACCTGATGCACACCGGCAAGGTGACGCAGAACAATCAGCCGATGCCGATGGCGATCGTGGCGCGGCTCAACTACGACTGCCAGGCGATTTCCGTCGCGCAGGAATATGCCGGCACCGGCGTCGGCCTCGATGCCTCCAAGCTGAAGGACGCCTTTGCGGCCAAGAAGGCCGAAGGCAAGGAGGTGAAAGCCGCCATGACCTTCCCGGGCGGCACCCATGATCTCTGGTTGCGCTACTGGCTGGCTGCCGGCGGCATCGATCCCGACAAGGATGTCTCGACCATCGTTGTGCCGCCGCCGCAGATGGTCGCCAACATGAAGGTCGGCAACATGGACGTGTTCTGCGTCGGCGAGCCATGGAACGAGCAGCTCGTCCATCAGGGCGTCGGCTTCACCGCCGCCACGACGGGCGAGTTGTGGAAGGGCCATCCGGAAAAGGCGCTCGGCCTGCGCGCCGCCTTCATCGACAAGAACCCGAACGCCACCAAGGCGATCCTGATGGCCGTCATGGAAGCCCAGCAATGGTGCGAAGCCATGGAAAACAAGGACGAGATGGCGGCCATCATCGGCAAGCGGCAATGGATGAACGTGCCGACCGCCGACATCATCGGTCGCCTTAAGGGCGACATCAATTACGGCAATGACCGCGTCGCCACCGGCACCGACCTCTACATGAAGTTCTGGAAGGGCGGCGTGTCCTATCCGTTCAAGAGCCACGACAGCTGGTTCCTCGCCGAAAACATCCGCTGGGGCAAATTCGCGGCGACGACTGACATCAAGGCGCTGGTCGATCAGGTCAACCGCGAGGATCTGTGGCGCGAGGCGGCGAAGGATCTCGGCGTCGCGGGGGCCGACATCCCGGCGTCTTCATCGCGCGGCGTCGAGACCTTCTTCGACGGCAAGATCTTCGATCCGGCCAATCCGACCGCCTATCTCGACAGCCTGCAGATCAAGGCATCGGCCTGACGTCGCCGGCAAGCGGCGCCACTGGCGCCGCCTGTCACGCCAATGCTCAAGGAGCTTTTTGCGAAATGTCTATCCAAGCCATCGAGGACACCAAGGTGAAGGCGTTCCCCACGCCTGCCAAGCCTGCAGAGGTCATAGCTTTCACCGCCAAAGTGAGGCGCCGCTTCGATCCCGCCGCGATCGCCGGCAAGCTGGCGAGCACTTTGGTGCCGCCGGCAGTCGTCATCGTCGTCATGCTCGTCATCTGGCAGATCGCCTGCTCGTCGCCCAACGCCAGCTTGCCGCCACCCAGCCAGGTATGGAACGAGGCCTACGATCTGATCGCCCATCCGTTCTTCGATTATGGTCCGCAGGACATCGGACTGGCGTGGCGGGTGCTGATCTCGCTGCAGCGCGTCGCCATCGGCTTCGGCCTGGCTGCCATCGTCGGCGTCGCGCTCGGCGCTCTGGTCGGCCAGTCGATCTGGGCGATGCGCGGCCTCGACCCTGTGTTCCAGATTCTGCGCACCGTGCCGCCGCTCGCCTGGCTGCCGCTGTCGCTGGCCGCGTTCCGCGATTCCAGCCCATCGGCGATCTTCGTCATCTTCATCACCTCGATCTGGCCGGTGATCATCAACACCGCCGTCGGTGTCCGCAACATTCCAGAGGACTATCGCAACGTCTCCCGCATCCTCAGGCTCAACCAGCTCGAGTTCTTCGTAAAGATCATGGTGCCGGCCGCGGCACCTTACATCTTCACCGGCCTGCGCATCGGCATCGGCCTGTCCTGGCTTGCCATCGTCGCCGCCGAAATGCTGACAGGCGGCGTCGGCATCGGCTTCTTCATCTGGGATGCCTGGAACTCGTCGCGGCTGCCCGACATCATCGTTGCGCTCGCCTATATCGGCGTCACCGGCTTTTGCCTCGATCGCCTGGTCGCGGCGGTCGGCGCCTTCGTTACCCGCGGCACAACGGCAAAGTGAGGAGAGGGCAATGACGGCCTATCTGAAGCTCGACCATATCGACAAGTCGTTCGCCCGCGGCGGCCAGGTCAGCGAGGTGCTGAAGGACATCCGGCTGACGATCGACAAGGGCGAATTCGTCTCGATCATCGGCCATTCCGGCTGCGGCAAGTCGACCTTGCTCAACCTGATCGCCGGGCTGACGAAAGTGACCGCCGGCGCGGTCCTGCTCGAAGACAAGGAGGTCGACAGCCCTGGTCCTGAACGCGCCGTGGTGTTCCAGAACCACAGCCTGCTGCCATGGCTCACCGTCTACGAAAACATCAACCTCGCGGTGTCTAAGGTCTTCGGCCGCACCAGGAGCCGGGCCGAACGGCACGACTGGATCATGCGCAATCTCGACCTCGTGCAGATGGCACATGCCAGGGACAAGCGGCCCGCTGAGATATCAGGCGGCATGAAGCAGCGCGTCGGCATCGCCCGCGCGCTGGCAATGGAGCCGAAGATCCTGCTGCTCGACGAACCGTTCGGTGCGCTCGACGCTCTGACGCGCGCCCATCTGCAGGATGCGGTGATGGATATCCATTCGAGGCTTGGCTCGACGACGATCATGATTACCCACGATGTCGACGAGGCGGTGCTGTTGTCCGATCGCATCGTCATGATGACCAACGGTCCAGCGGCGACCATCGGCGAGGTGCTTCCCGTGCCGCTGGCCCGACCACGCCGGCGCATCGAGCTTTCCTCCGACCGGACCTTCCTGCGCTGCCGCGAGGCGGTGCTGAAGTTCCTCTACGAACGCCACCGCTTCGTCGAAGCCGCGGAGTAGCTCAATGACCGAAAAACTCGTCATCATCGGCAACGGCATGGCGCCCGGGCGGATGCTGGAGCACCTATTCGAACAGGCGCCCGGTCGCTACCAGGTCACCATCTTCAACGCCGAGCCGCGGGTCAATTACGACCGCATCATGCTGTCGCCGGTTCTGTCCGGCGAGAAGGCCTTTGAGGAAATCATCATCCATGGCGACGGCTGGTACATCGCCAACGGCATCACGCTCTACAAGGGCCACAAGATCGTCGCCATCGACCGGACGGCAAAGACCGTTACTTCCGACCACGGCGTCATTGAGCCCTATGACAAGCTCGTCATCGCCACCGGCTCGGTGCCGTTCATCATTCCGGTGCCCGGCCACGATCTGCCGGGCGTGCTCACCTATCGCGATCTTGACGACGTTCAGGCTATGCTGCTTGCCGCCCAGTCGCGGGCCAGGGCCGTGGTCATCGGCGGCGGTCTGCTCGGGCTGGAAGCGGCAGCGGGCTTGAACTCGCAAGGCATGGACGTCACCGTGCTGCATGTCATGCCGACGCTGATGGAGCGTCAGCTCGATCCGGCCGCCGGCTATCTCTTGCAGCGCGCCGTCGAGCAGCGCGGCATCAAGGTCATCACCAAGGCCAACACCCAGGCGATCACCGGCAAGGGCAAGGTCGAGCAGGTGGAACTCGCCGACGGAACCATCATCCCGGCGACGCTCGTCGTCATGGCGGTGGGCATCAGGCCGAACGCGACACTGGCGAAAGAGGCCGGCATCGCCGTCAATCGTGGCATCGTCGTCGACGCCGGCATGCGCAGCAATGATCCCGACATCTACGCGCTCGGCGAATGCGCCGAGGTCAATGGCCAGGTCTACGGGCTGGTCGCGCCGCTCTACGAGATGGCGCGCGTCGCCGCCAGCCAGCTTGCCGGCAATGAGGCGGCGGCTTTCGTCCATATGGACACGCCGACCAAGCTCAAGGTCACCGGTATCGAGCTGTTCTCGCTCGGCGACTTCGCCGAGGGCGAGGACCGCCAGGAGATCGTGCTGCGCGATGCCGCCGCCGGCGTCTACAAACGGCTGGTGCTCAGGGATGACCGCATCATCGGCACCGTGCTCTACGGCGAGACGGCGGACGGCGCCTGGTTCAACGACCTCAAGAAGAAGCAGACCGACATATCGGAAATGCGCGACACGCTTATCTTCGGCCAGTCCTACCAGGGAGGCGCCTCCCTGGACCCTATGGCGGCCGTTGCAGCCTTGCCGGATGATGCGGAAATCTGCGGCTGCAACGGCGTTTGCAAGGGAAAGATATCAGGCGCAATCACAGCCAAGGGCCTGACCTCGCTCGACGACGTGCGTGCCCACACCAAGGCGTCCGCTTCCTGCGGCTCCTGCACCGGCCTGGTCGAAAAGCTGATGGTGCTGACCATCGGCGACAAATACAATCCGGCGGCAGTGCAACCGATGTGCGGCTGCACCACGCTCGGCCATGACGAGGTTCGCCGGCTGATCAAGGCCAAGGGCCTGAAAACCATTCCCGCCGTCATGCAGGAACTGGAATGGACCACCTCCTGCGGCTGTGCCAAATGCCGGCCGGCGCTCAACTACTATCTCGTCTGCGACTGGCCGGACGAGTATGCCGACGACTACCAGTCGCGTTTCATCAACGAGCGCGTCCACGCCAACATTCAGAAGGACGGTACCTATTCGGTGGTGCCGCGCATGTGGGGCGGCGTCACCAATGCCGCCGAACTGCGCGCCATCGCCGATGTCGTCGACAAGTTCGAGATCCCGATGGTCAAGGTCACCGGCGGCCAGCGCATCGACATGCTCGGCATTCGCAAGGAGGACCTGCCGGCGGTGTGGGCCGATCTCGGCCAGGCCGGCTTCGTCTCCGGTCACGCCTATGCCAAGGGACTGCGCACGGTAAAGACCTGCGTCGGTTCGGACTGGTGCCGCTTCGGCACGCAGGATTCGACGGGATTCGGTGTCCGTATCGAGAAATTTATGTGGGGCTCGTGGACGCCGGCCAAGGTCAAGATGGCGGTGTCGGGCTGCCCGAGGAACTGCGCCGAGGCGACCTGCAAGGATGTCGGCGTGATCTGCGTCGATTCAGGCTACGAGATCCATTTCGCCGGGGCAGCCGGCCTCGACATCAAGGGCACCGAGGTGCTCGGCCTGGTCAAGACCGAGGACGAGGCGTTGGAGCACATCGTGGCGCTGACGCAGATGTATCGCGAGCAGGGCCGCTATCTCGAGCGCATCTACAAATGGGCCAAGCGCATCGGCATCGCCGAGATCAACCGCCAGATCATGGACGATGGCGAGAAGCGCAAGGCCTATTTCGACCGCTTCGTCTTTTCGCAGAAATTCGCGCAGGTCGACCCGTGGTCGGAGCGCGTTTCCGGCAAGGACAAACACGAATTCCGGCCGATGGCTTCGGTCGGCTTCGCGCAGGCGGCGGAGTGATGATGATGAATTGGATTGCTGTCGGCACGCTCTCAGACATTCCGCGCCGCGGCGCGCGCTGCGTAGCCACGCCTCAAGGCAAGATTGCTGTCTTCCGCACCGCTGACGATCAGGTCTTTGCCATCGAGGACCATTGCCCGCACAAGGGCGGACCGCTCTCGCAGGGGATCGTCCATGGCGCGGCGGTGACCTGTCCCCTGCACAATTGGGTGATCTCGCTGGAGACCGGCAAGGCGCTTGGCGCCGACGAAGGTGCGGTGCGCACTATTCCGGTGCGGATCGAGGGCGAGCGTCTATTCATTGCGCTGGAAGCGCTGGCCAGTCGCGCGGCGTGAGCATGAAGATCGACGAAGCGCGCGAGGTGAGGACCACCTGCCCTTATTGCGGGGTCGGTTGCGGCGTGCTGGCGAAGGTCGCCGCGAACGGTGAGGTAACCGTTCGCGGCGACCCTGACCATCCGGCGAATTTCGGCCGGCTCTGTTCCAAGGGCTCAGCGCTGGCCGAGACGATCGACCTCGACGGACGGCTGCTCCATCCGGAGATCCACGGTCGCCGCACCGACTGGGACGAAGCGCTCGACCTCGTCGCCTCGACCTTCTCGCGGACCATCGCCGAGCACGGTCCCGACGCGGTCGCCTTCTACGTCTCCGGCCAGTTGCTGACCGAGGATTACTACGTCGCCAACAAGCTGATGAAAGGCTTCATCGGCTCGGCCAATATCGACACCAATTCGCGCCTGTGCATGGCCTCGTCGGTTGCCGGCCACCGCCGCGCCTTCGGCTCCGACACGGTGCCGGGCTGCTACGATGATCTGGAACTCGCCGACCTGATCGTGCTGGTCGGCTCCAATCTCGCCTGGTGCCACCCGGTGCTCTACCAGCGCATTGCCGCCGCCCGGGAAAAACGGCCCGAGATGAAGGTGGTGCTGGTCGACCCACGCCGCACCATGACTGCAGATATCGCCGACATGCATCTGGCGATCGCGCCGGATGGCGACGTTGCTTTGTTCACAGGACTGCTCGCCTATCTCGGCCAGCATAACGCGCTGGACCGCACTTATATCACGGCGCACACGACCGGCTTCGGGCAAGCGCTTTTCGCCGCCTCCGCGCTCGACCTTGCCGGCGTTGCCGCAGCCACGGGCCTCGGCGAGGACGAGCTTCTCAGCTTCTATAGCCTGTTCGCCGCGACGGCGAAGACGGTGACCGTCTACAGCCAGGGGGTGAACCAGTCATCCTCGGGCACCGACAAGGTCAACGCCATCATCAACTGTCATCTTGCGACCGGCCGCATCGGCAAGCCCGGCGCCGGGCCGTTTTCGGTGACCGGCCAGCCCAACGCCATGGGCGGCCGCGAGGTCGGCGGCCTTGCCAACATGCTGGCCGCCCATATGGAGATCGAAAACCCCGAGCACCGCGACCGCGTGCAGCGGTTCTGGAACGCACCGGCTGTCGCCGAAAAACCCGGCCTGAAGGCGGTCGAAATGTTTCAAGCCGTGGCCGACGGGCGAATCAAGGCGCTGTGGATCATGGCGACCAATCCAGTCGATTCGATGCCGGATGCAGATGCCGTCGAGGCGGCGATCAAGGCCTGCCCGTTTGTCGTGGTATCGGACGTGCTGGCCAAGACCGACACGATCCGCCACGCCCATGTCCGGCTGCCGGCTGCCGCATGGGGCGAGAAGGACGGCACCGTCACCAATTCGGAACGCCTCATCTCGCGCCAGCGCGCCTTTTTGGCCACGCCCGGTGAGGCAAGAGCCGACTGGTGGATCATCGCCGAAGTGGCCAAGCGGATGGGTTTTGGCGAATCGTTTTCGCATCCGTCGCCGTCGGAGATTTTTGCTGAACATGCCGCGCTGTCGGAATTCGAGAATGACGGCGCGCGGGATTTTGATATAGGCGCGTTTGGCGACATTGATGCTGAGGACTATGAGGATTTGGCGCCTTTCCAATGGCCAGCGCCGAGCCCAGGCACCCCCCTCTGGCCTGCCGGCCATCTCCCCCGCAAGGGGGGAGATCGGCTATCACCACGGCCTTCGCCAATCTCCAATACTGCAAGGGGAGAGCCGGCGCCCAAGCTGCTAATCTCCCCCCTTGCGGGGGAGATGGCCGGCAGGCCAGAGGGGGGTGCTCAGGCTGAAAGTGAGAAAGACTTGGGCGTTCAGGCAAGACGTGCCTCACCCAGCACCCGCTTTTTCGCCAACGGCAGCTTCTACACACCCGATGGCAAAGCGCGCTTCATCCCGATCCGTCCAGTTCCGCAAACCCGCACGAACGAAAAATTCCCGCTGATCCTCAACACCGGGCGGGTTCGCGACCACTGGCACACGATGACGCGGACCGGCAAGAGCCCGCGGCTGTCGCAGCACCTGGCCGAGCCGTTCGCCGAAATCCACCCGGCGGATGCGCAGCACTTCGACATCGGCGACGCCGACATCGTGCGCGTCTCGACCGCGCATGGCGAGGTGCTGCTTCGCGCGCTGGTGACAGCGCGGCAGCGCCCGGGCTCGGTCTTCGTGCCGATGCACTGGACGGACCAGTTCTCCGCGCGCGCCCGCGTCGACGCGCTGGTGGCGCCCATAACCGATGCGATTTCAGGCCAGCCGGCCTCGAAGAACGTTGCCGCCCGCGTAGAACGCTTCGCTGCTGTCGCCTTTGGCTTCGCGGTGCTTGCCGAACGGCCGGCCGCGATCGACGCCGACTATTGGAGTCTCGCCCGCTGCGCCGCCGGCTGGCGCCTCGAGTTTGCGTTGAAGGCAGGCCGGGACTGGCCGGTTTTCGCGACTTCGCTTCTCGGGGCGGACGTGCAAGGTGAGACGCTCGCCTATCATGATGTCGCCGGCGGGCACTATCGCTTCGCCCGCTTCGCCGGCAGCCGGCTGGCTGGCGCGCTCTATCTTGCGCCCAAACCGGTCGCGGTGTCGCGCAGCTGGGCGGTGGAGCAGTTGAGCGCGGACCACGCCGATCGGCGCGGGCGGCTGGCGATCGTGGCCGGGCGGCCCGGCGGCAATCGCGTCGACCGTGGTGCCATCGTATGCTCCTGTTTCGGGGTTGGCGCCAATCAGATCGCGGAAGCGGTGCGCGGCGGCTGCACCAGCGTCGAAGCGATCGGCGCCACCTTGCATGCCGGCACCAATTGCGGCTCCTGCCGCGCCGAGATCAGGACCATCATCGACGCGCGAAATCTTCAAGCGGCAGAGTGAATGTGCTCGACTGCTGTTGAATTTCCTGTGGCCGGAACGGTTCTGCCGTAAAGGCCATCCCACAAAGCTGTCACCGCGCTGCTTTGCCGCTTACCAGCCATTTACAACCGTGGTCTACCAACGTCCTTGTTCGATTCGCCAAGCACGTTGAACGGTGGGACAAGGAACAGCATGAGCAAGGCCCTCACTTCATTCGCATTGGTCGCCATTTTGACGGCTCTGCTGATGGCTCTCAGCCTGGCAGTGGCCAGGCATGGCTATCCCTATGGTGCGATCGGCGCAAAACGCCTGGACGACGTCGCCGATGCCGGGACGTTCATCCCGCTTGCTTCAGTGTATTTCTTCAGCGCGCTGCTGATGATGATCCTACCGATAAGGGTCGCCGGCGTCGTCCTGACACATGCCGCAGATGCGATCTTCTGGACAGTCATCGTGTTGTTCGCGGCTATCATTGGCGGCCTCGCCGCCAGATGGGCTTTCGATCGAAGCAATATCTTGCCGGCACTGCTGAATTGGCGCTTCCTGTTTGTCGCCGCCGTAGTCGGATGCCATCTCTTCATGAACGAGTTGCGCCGCAATATCCTGCTGAGAAGCCTGTTCTTTGTCGTCTTCGCCGCTGCGACTCTGGCCTGCCTGTTGTGGTCGTTCACCATCTGAGAACCCGCGCAGGCGCTGGCTTTGACGGCTTAATTCTTGTCGACAGGCTTCGAACGCATGCGCGAAACGGTTTCGCGTTCGGCCCGCTTCGAACGCATAGGCGGCAGGCCGCGATCGATGAGGTCCATGTCCTCCAGCACCATGTCGCCCATGCGCCTGAAGGCGATGTCGAGCGCGCCGGCCCGGTGGGCGGAGCGCAGGAAGCCAGTCAGCGAGCGCACGGGATGATCCTGCGCCAGCGGCTCTTCCGGAAACACGTCGCTGGCGGCGACGATGTGACCGCTGCGAACGGCGTCCATCAGCGCCGGAAAATCGACGACTCCTGCGCGGCTGAGCAGGATGAACGCGGCTCCTTTGCGCATCCTGGCAAAGGCCTCAGTGCCGAGAAAACCCTGGTTTTCGCTGGTCACCGAAGCGACGACGAAGACGAAATCGCTGGCCGACAAAACCGTGTCGAGCGAAGCGGGCTCGACGCCGTTCTCGATAAGGATCGACGGCGGCAGCCACGGATCGAAAACCTTTGTCCGCGTGCGAAAGCCTGACAGCAGCCGGTTGAGCGCGCGGCCGAGATCGCCGAAGCCGATGATGCCGACGTCCGCACCGGAGAGAAGCCGTGCCGTCTGGTTGCCGTCGCGGCCCCACAGCTCCTTGCCTTGACGAAACGCGAGATCGGCGTCGACGATGTCGCGGGCGAGGTTGAGCGCCATGGCAAGGCCGAGTTCGGCCACCGGCTCGGCGAAGACCAGGCCTGTGGTGACGACATGGATGCCGCGCGTAAACAGCGTCTCATACGGCATGTTGTTGATGAGGTTGCTCTCGACGTTGAAGACGCAGCGCAGCGTTTGCATCTTGTCGAGCGTCTCCGGCGCGATCGGCGGCTGGCCGACAATGTAGCGCGCCTCGGCGAGCAAATCGGCCGGCAGAGCCGCGACGCCTTCGGGCGACGTCTCGACGATACGGTATCTGGCGCGGAATCTCGCCAGTGCCTCGGGCGTGAAAATCAGGTCGAGCGTGCGTGGCTCGGGCGCGCTGATCACCAGCGGCAACGCGCTGTCGGACATGGCAGTTTCCTCCTGGTGCGATCCGCGTCGCACCATACTAGAATCATGGTTTACCACCTCGACACCTAAGCAGGCTTGCCGGGCTTCGCCTGCATAGGTTTTTTTGTTTTGTCGCAGGTTTCTATCGGAAAACCGTAGGACACTTTTTCGAAACCTGCTTAGCACATGCCTGTCGAGGAGGAGAACTTTGCCGCCGGCGGCCTTGCGGTATGGCGGCCGGTGGTCCAGATAGACGCCAATCGAAGGACGACAAGGAAGACAGCGACATGATCCCGTTTCGAAAGAACCTCATCGATGGCGAGTGGGTGGGCGATGCCGGCTCCCGCAACATCAACCCGTCCAATCTCGACGACGTGGTCGGCGAATATGCGTCGGGGGGCGCCGAGCAGGCCCGGCAGGCCATCGCGGCGGCGAAAGCGGCATTTCCGTCATGGTCCCGATCGGGCCTGCTGGCACGCCATGCGGTGCTGAGGAAGGCGTCGGACGAGATCACAGCGCGGAAAGATGAAATCGGCCGGGCGTTGGCGCGCGAGGAAGGCAAGACGCTGGTCGAGGGCATCGGCGAGACCGTGCGGGCCGCCCAGATCTTCGATTTCTTCGCTGGTGAGACGCTGCGCCTGTCTGGCGAGCTGGTTCCGAGTGTGCGGCCCGGCGTCGGTGTCGAGATCACGCGGGAGGCGGTCGGCGTCGTCGGCATCATAACGCCGTGGAATTTCCCGATCGCCATCCCGGCGTGGAAAATCGCTCCTGCCCTGGCCTATGGCAACACCATTGTCTTCAAGCCGGCCGAGCTGGTTCCGGAGAGCGCCTGGACCATTGTCGACATATTGCACCGCGCTGGCCTGCCGAAGGGTGTGCTCAATCTCGTGATGGGCAAGGGTTCGGTGGTCGGCCAGGCCATGCTCGACAGCCCTGACCTCAATGCCATCACCTTCACCGGCTCGGTCGGCACCGGCAAGCGCGTCGCTGCTGCCAGCGTCGAGCACATGCGCAAGTTCCAGCTCGAAATGGGTGGCAAGAACCCGCTAGTTGTGCTCGACGATGCAGATCTTGCCGTCGCCGTCGACTGCGCGATCAACGGCGCATACTTCTCGACCGGCCAGCGCTGCACGGCATCGTCCCGCCTGGTGGTGACGGACGGCATCCATGACCGCTTCGTCGATGCGATGAAAGATCGCCTGGGCAAGCTGGTCGTCGGCGACGCGCTCGATACCAAAACCCAGATCGGACCCGTGGTCGACCAGAGCCAGCTGAAGCAGGACGAAGACTATATCGCCATCGGCCGCCAGGAGGGCGCCGATCTCGCTTTCGGCGGCGAGCGGCTCGATCGCGAAACCCGCGGCTTCTACCTGCAGCCGGCGCTGTTTACGCAAGCCACCAACGCCATGCACATCTCACGCGAGGAGATCTTCGGCCCGGTCGCCAACGTGATCCGCGTCAAGGACTATGACGAGGCGCTGGCGGTGGCCAACGACACGCCGTTCGGGCTGACGTCGGGCATCTGCACGTCGAGCCTCAAGTACGCCACGCATTTCAAGCGCAACTCGGAGGCCGGCATGGTGATGGTCAATCTGCCGACGGCGGGCGTCGACTTCCATGTGCCTTTCGGCGGACGCAAGGGATCGAGCTACGGCCCGCGCGAGCAAGGCCGCTACGCGGCGGAATTCTACACCACGGTGAAGACCGCTTATACGTTCGCCGGCTAATCAAATCGGTGACTTGCCAGCCAGACGAACATGCGAGCCGGCCGATGACGCCCCTCCTAGCAAGCGCGAGTTGCTGGGAAGGGCGAACATCTTCGTGCCCGACACGACAGCGACAGCTGGGCAGTAGCCGTCATTCAGCACGGGTCCTTGGGAGGAGGCTCGCCGGCTGCGACAGCCAGCCGCCGCTGAATCCAGCCTTGCACAGGCCGCGACGGATATGCGGGCTCGACCGCATCAGGTCCCAGATTAGGCGCGAGCGGTGATTTTCGATCATCAGCACGACAATGCCCTGGTCCAGTCCGTAATGCGCATCCGATATCCAGCCGCTCGGCCCGAACTTCCGCCGGTTCGCCAGCGTCGGGTTGAAGCCGCTCGGCATCCTGAAACCGTCGGTCACCTCGGGGTGGCGTTCTCTGAGGTGGCGCAGCGCCGGCAAGCAGATTTCCGGCGCGAAGGGCAGCGATGCGAGATACGACCACGGCGCTATCGTTCCGTCGTCGGGGCCGAACGGTGCGCCGCGCGCCGCGTAGCCGGAAAATTTGCGCGGTCGCCGCTCGATCTGCGCGCGGAAGTTGCCGGGTCCGTCACCCGCCGAAAGGCCCCAAAGTCCTTCGCCGTAGCCGTCGTAGCCAGAGGGGTTGTGCCGCGCATAGTCCCGGTGAAGGTAGGTCGCGCGGCGGCTGTTTTCGAAATAGTCCGAGTTCTTCTCCCGCATGAACGCATCCCGGATGCCGTCGAAGTCAATCCAGGCATGCGAGAACTGGTGCATGAACAGCGGGCCGCCATAGAGCACGTCGTAGCCGTAGATGTTTTCCCACTGATATGTCGCCGTCCAGCCGGCATAGCTGTCGTCCGAGGCTGGCTTGTCCGGGGCGGCCATTGCCAGAACGTAGAGCATCGTCGCTTCGTTGTAGCCTTCCCAGCCATAACGCAGAAAGCCGCTCTTCGGCCTCCAGCCCTGCCGCAAGGTCGAATTGCTGCCTTGCGCCCATCGCCAGTCGACGCGCCGGTAGAGCACTTCCGCGAGCTCGCGGATTTCGGTTTCTTCGTCATTGTCGCCCGTGAAATAGGCGCCAGCCACGAGCACGCCGGCCATCAAAAGCGCAGTGTCCACCATCGACAATTCGCATCGCCAGGCGCGCAGGCCGGTCTGCATGTCGAGGAAATGGTAATAGAAGCCTTTGTGCCCGGTGACGTTGTCGCCATTGCCTTGCCGGCTGT
Organism: Mesorhizobium sp. WSM4841; assembly: GCF_055811515.1. Taxonomy (NCBI): domain Bacteria; kingdom Pseudomonadati; phylum Pseudomonadota; class Alphaproteobacteria; order Hyphomicrobiales; family Phyllobacteriaceae; genus Mesorhizobium; species Mesorhizobium sp. WSM4841. The sequence continues at coordinate 287,656 of NZ_JBVVQC010000002.1, read as the reverse complement.
TCCAGAAGAAGCGCAGTGCGGCAAGCGTCAGCTTCGCGGCTGTGTCTCGCGTCATCCAGCCGCGCTCCGCCCCGACCGGATAGCAGGACAGGGCGAAGCCGACGACCGCGATGCTTGCCGGCCAATTTGGCCGCGAGGTGTCGGCGACCAGCCCGTTCTCGGGATTCACGGTTTCCAGAAAATAGCCGAAGGCCGCGCACTGGAAGCGGTCGAGCAGATCTTCGTCGGACAGGGGGGATTCGACCCTAAGCAAACGACGTTAACTCCAGTCTGGATCGCGCCTCAGTTGCTTCAATAGGTCGCCCGGCCGCCGGAAATGTCGAAAACGGCAGCCGTCGTGAAAGAGCATTCCTCGGAAGCAATCCAGGAGATCAGCGCCGCCACCTCCTCGACCTCGCCGAACCGCGCCATCGGTATTTTCGACAGCATGAAATCGATGTGCTGCTGGCTCATCTGCTGGAAGATCGCGGTGCGCACGGCCGCCGGCGTGACACAGTTCACCGTCACCTTGGTCTTGGCCAGTTCCTTGCCCAGCGACTTGGTCAGGCCGATCACCGCCGCCTTGGAGGTGCTGTAGGCAGAGGCATTCGGGTTTCCCTCCTTGCCGGCGATCGAAGCGATGTTGACGATCCTGCCGTAATTGCGCTTGAGCATGTGCGGAACCAGTGCCTTGTTGCAGTAGAAGGCGCCATTGATGTTGATGTCGATGACCCGGCGCCAATCCTCCACCGAATAGTCCCAGGTCGTCGTGTTCGGTCCGGTGATGGCCGCACTGGTGACCAGGATATCGACCGCGCCAAGGGTATCGAATGTCTGCTGGGCGGCCTGTTCGACCGCTAAGGGATCGGCGACGTCGACTGTCACGCTGTGCAGGTCCGCAATGACAGCCTTCGCCTGCTCGATTTGGGCGGGGTCACGATCCCAGACGCAAACGCGCCCGCCCTCCCCAGCGATTCTTTGCGCGACGGCCAGGCCAATTCCCGACGCGCCACCGGTGATCACGGCCGACCGCCCGGCAAACCGTCCCGCAAAACTCATCGTCATGTGCTCGTCCTCCCAATCGGCGGCGAATGTGAAGTCAACGACAGAGAAGTTCAAGCCGGAGTCTGGAGCCTCCGAACAGCTTCGTGGTGGGCCAGCAGCAGGCGGTTGAGAAGCCCCTCCTGGCTGTTACCTCTCCATATGATACTGGGGCTGCGGTCGCGGCGAGGCGGCAGGGCCGTCCAAGCGACTCCCATGGGCGCAGTTCAGACGTTCTTGATCGACTTCCAATGGCTCAGCCGCTCTGCGATCAACTCCACGCGCCGCTGATTGTCGCGTCCGTCCAGGATGCTTAAGTCCTCCGGATCGGCGGGCAGGTAGACCCCGGACGTGCGCGCATTCACCTCGGGGTTCGTGTCCGCGCGCGTCGTGAAATACCCGGATGCGCGATCGGCGGACTCCAGCCGGATCTCTCCCGTCCCGTACAACTGCGACGCGTTCGCATCCAAGGGCCGTTCTCCATTCCAAAAGTAGAAGATGCCGGGAGGCTCCTTTCTCTCCTTTACCGCCTCGCTCCAGTATCTGGCTGACAGACTGCCATTCTCTTGCCATGAGCGGCCGGCCAACTCCAGCGCACCATCGCGGCCTCGCGAGATACGCAAGAGGCTCACGGCGGACGGCTCCCTGGCGGAGCGCTCCGTCAGGGAAAACTGCCACCAGAAGCCCTCTATGCGGGCGACGCGACTTTCGTTCTCGATCGCATTCCGAAGCTTTTGGTTGATCGCCCTCATCTCCGCGCCGGTCGTCGCCTCGCCATACCTTACGGAGGTGAGGCCGAGGAGATCGCTTGGAAGCTTGGAGCCGTTGGCATGGAGGATGAACGTCCGGCGCATTCCAAGGACTCCGCCGAAAAGCCCGGCCTCGAAAACCACATTGTCTCGTGGAGAAGCTTGAGCGGATGCCGCCGCAGACGATGCCGGCTGGCTCACACTGGTCCAATCGTCCTGAGCGAACACGAAAGCGGCGAAGTCGACTTCACGCGTAAGCTCGAGGAGGCGCCCCAGGGTGGTTGTCCCCGGATTGAAGGACGTCGTCCAAGGTTCCACATGCGCGATGTCTTCAAGACCGCGTGTCAGCGCCTGCAGCAGTTTTTTCTGCTTCCCCGAAGAGCCCAGGAAGATTCGAGGTTTGTCCATCCGTTTGCTCCAACCCAGCAGATCGGGGACGACCAGCGCCTGCCAATTGTTCGTGTGGCCATCGTCTGGTTGTCCCGGAGATAGCGTACGCGGAGGGCCTCATTCATTGCAACGGATGCAACGAATGCCGGCTGCTATTTTTCGGTCCGGTGCTGAAAGAACTGCAAAAACAGTTCCGCGCGGTGGTGATGCCGAGCCTCTCATAAATGCGGCGGCGATGGTTTTTGACGGCGCCGACAGCGATGCCCAGCCGTGCGCCGGGATGCTCGGTTTCTTGCCGCACGGCCTGTCGCGGCCTTTTACCGCCGTCCCCGGGGCGCCTTATGGCTGTTTTTGCCTCATTTGGGTGACAGGCTGTAGGGGATGGGTTATATTGCACTGCACAATGGAAGCGTTCGCACATGGCGCGACGGCGAATCGGCATTGAACTGCATGGACGGGAATTCGCTACCGAGATGAAGATTCCAAAATCTCTGTTGGTCGACCCGGAGAAGAGCACGGTCTACGGCACATTTGCGGTTGCCATCTCCGTTTGGGCGTTCTCCTACTCCTCCGTTTTCGGCCAGATCCTGATCCTGGCCTACTATGCGGTCTGGCTTCCCCTGATCCTGGTCGACTACCGGCGGCTGTTGCGACATGCCTCCGGCGCGTGGCTCCCGCTGGCGTTTGCAGTCTACGTCTGCCTCTCGGTGTTCTGGTCGGATGCCCCCGGCATCACGTTGAGGACGGCAATCCAGTATTGCTCCCATATCGCCTGCGCCTACATTGCAGCGCGCACCGTCAGCGTCCGAACGTTGACGATAGGCTCACTGATTGGGATTTTTGTCGTTCTGCTCTATTCGCTGAAGGTCGGGGGTTATTCCTATGATATGCTCGACGGGACGTACAATTTCGTCGGCGCATTCAGCTCCAAAAACCAGATCGGCTTTGTCGCATCGCTCGGCATCTATTTTTGCATTGTCTTCCTGGTCTTCCTCAGACGCGGCCGGACAAGCCTTTTCCTGACGGCGCCGGTCCTCGTCCTGTCGGCCTATCTGCTGGTCATGGCGCATTCCGCCACCTCGACGGCTTCGATACCGGCAGCTCTCGCTCTGGTGGCTCTGCTTACCATGGCCAAGAAGCTTTCGCTCCGCTACCGACGGGTGATTTTCCTAGTCGGCGCATTCGGGCTGGTCGCGGTCACCGTGGTTGCCTTTGCGGGACTTCTGGATTTCATCCTTGGCGCCTTCGGAAAGGATTCCACGCTCACCGGACGGACCTATCTCTGGGAGCAGGGCTGGGATGCGGCGCAGCAAGCACCGATCCTCGGCGTCGGCTACGCGGCTTATTGGGTGCAGGGTTTCGCCGAGGCCGAGCGGCTTTGGAACGAATTCTACATCACGACCCGAAGCGGCTTCCACTTCCACAACACCTATATCGAAGCCCTCGTCGAGCTTGGCTATGTCGGGGCGACGCTGATGTCGCTGATCATCGTGCGCACGCTGTGGGGCCATATATCGGCGTTGATATTCAGGACATGGCAAGCCGAGTCCGTGATTCTTGCCGGCGTGATGGTGCTTCTGTTCATCCGATCCTTCGTCGAGATCGATACCTTCAACCCCTATATCATGGGCTCTTTCCTCCTCTACTACAGCTACTTCAAGCTGGTGAGGGTGCCTGTCGCCCGTCCCCGGTGGGCCGCAGCCAACCTCGCGGAACCAGAAACCGCAAGGGGCTAAGCAAAGCGCCAAATATCGTCTTGATGTTCGTTTGCTAAGATTAGTATCAAAATAAATGTAATCCTGGGACGCCACAAATTCGCGAATTATTCGGGCAGGATTTCCCGCAGCCATGCTTCGTGGGGGCGACCACGGACCCAGATCCAATTACGCGATGATCCCCGATTTCGACGCCAGGCAGGATTATTGTATTGAACTTCGGACGAAGACGCCGCCTAACAACGCTCAGGCCAACAATCATCACGCAGGCAGCTTCTGAAGCGGTGGCGAGAGGCACTTGCTCCTTCCACCCTCGCCCCAGTTGGGCCTGCCACCTATTGATCAGGCCCTAAGGGTTAGGAGCGCATACCATGCGAACCGCTTCACGAAGGGAAGCGTCAGAACCACCGAATCGACAGCTTTGCCAACGGTGTAGACGGTTTCCGAGATGCTTCGCGGCATTAGCGCGCTTCCTACGGAGCACAGGCCGAAATAGTCCACCTGGACATTGCTGAAATAGCGGCGGGCCAACGCGAAGTCCGAAATTAACAAAGGATGTTCATCGGCGGTGCGGATAAGGGGTGTCCGCCTTCTGAAGGCATTCAGGAGAGGATTGTGTCCCATCGGCTCGTAGAAGGACGCCACGCCGTTCGGCTTCAAGACACGGACCACATCGGAAAAGCACCGGTCCAGGTCCAGGTGATGGATGATCCCGCGTCCATACACCAGGTCGAACTTGTTGTCCTCGAAGGACATGGCTTCCGCATTCATCGCCAGGAATGTAGCGTTCGTGCTTCCAAGGGTGCTCGCCCGTTCGTTCGCCTTGTTTACTGCTACATCCGAAATATCGATCCCCGTCAGAGATCGGCAAAGATCGGGCAGGTGCAGGGAATGCAGGGACCACCCGCCATCGGAGCAACCGTACTCGAGCACGTCTGCGTTCTTCGACAGGCGTTTTATTTGCTCGTCTTGACGTTCAGCGCCGTGACGAATTGTTCGATACCACTTGTCCAGGCTTCCTCTTGGATCCTCCTCCTGACTGAATCTGAGATTGTGAAATTCTCTTTCTCGACTGACGATTTCGTCCCTTTCACTGTGCACGACAAAGTCCTCCTCGGATTTAAGTTGCAACTAAAGCACAACATCTCCTTGCGCTGCAATTACTCACGTCCCGAGTTGGCGGTAGGCCGGCTTGTCCGGGGCGGCGAGCACAGTGTTGGCGAGTTCAAGGTCGAACTCGTCCGAGTCCAACTCTTCGCCGATCCAGTCGATCTGTTCGGCGTGATCTGATCAGCCCATCGCTCGAAGGCCTATTGGCTAGCCATCGGTACCAGCTTCACCTTGATCACGTCCCCGGGCAGTACGGGCGTGTCTTCGCTGGCGGTGATTGCGCTGGTCTTGCCGTCGACCATCCGAACCAGGCTAAACGTCATTGCCGGCTCTTCGCCGTCGCGATAGCGTTGCAGTGCCGGGTTCCCGGACATGGCTTCGGCCATCAGGCCTGTTTGCATGTTCATCTTGAGCATCGTTGCACTGAGATCGGCTTCTACCTGTTGCCGGTCGGCGGCCAGGTCCGCATTCTGGGTGTTTTCCAGGTCGATGGCATCTTGGGTGGCTTTGCTGATCGCCTGCTTGGCGGTGAGGATGGCCGTGTCGTAATCCAGGATCTGGCCTTCCAGGTCGGCGATCGTCTGTTGCGAACCCAGAACCCGCGTGTTGACGACAAGGCCTTTCTGCGCCAGCGAACCGATGCCGCTGAGCTGTTCTTTTGCCAGGTCGACCTGCCGCTGCTGGTTGACGATCTTTTTCTGCAACGATTCGATCTCGCTCTGCAGCAGCTTCTTCAAGTCGTCGAGCGCCTGAAGGCGCAGTTTGAGCTTCTTTTGGTCGGCTGTCAGGATCGCCATCTCGTCGGCAACGATACTTGCCAGCTTCGGATCGTCGCCCAACTCCTTCGGTACGTCGAATGTCGGCTTGTCCGCGATCTCCGCTTCGATGCGGGCGCGCCTGACGATCAGTCGGACCCGTTGGTCTTGGAGAACGTCAAAATCGCCCTTGGCGTTGATCATGTCGCGGTCGTACCGCTGTCCTTCTGGGCTCCGCCGGACACCGCCGGCGATGCTCATCGCCCTCAGCACGGTCAGGTCCGGCACGTAAGGATACTGGCCCGGCGTCTGGACCTCCCCGGAAATGTAGAACGGCCTGTACTGCGCCATTTCGACGGAGGCTTCCGGCCGGTCCGCCAGGGCGAGCTTGCGCTGGAGCGCCTGGCCAATCGCTGCCGCGATCTCGGATGTCGTCTTGCCGGATGCCGGCATCTCGCCGACGAACGGCACGGACAATGTTCCGGCCGGGCCGACTGTGTACTCTCCGTTGACGGCCGTCCAGTCGCGGAACGTGCCTTCAACGGTCTGCCATTCGGCCACGCGGACGGTCAGCTTGTCCTGCGATCCAAGGCGGTACTCATCGGCGGCGGCGAGTTGGGGAATGGTGAGCGCCAGCGCGAGGCAAGTGGTCAAAAGCCGCATCCGCCGCATGCGATTGCTAACAATGCCGGCGCTGGAGATTTCGAAGATGTCTGTTTTCAACTGAACGTTTCCGATCCGCTTAGCCTCGCCCGATGAAACTTGCTGCAGAATGTCTGGCGTCTCGACAGTCACTCATCCACACAGAGACCGGGTCCACACAGAGACCGGGTCCCGGCCGGTCAGTAGCAGCCCCGCGACATCCAGACGGCAGGCACGGTCTTGATGATAATGCGAATGTCCTCGAATAGCGACCAGTTCTCGACATAGTGGCGATCGAATGCGACGCGGCTGTCATAGGAAACGTCGTTGCGGCCGCTGACCTGCCAGAGCCCGGTCAGGCCGGGGCGCGATTTCAGGTAATAAACAGCCGAACTGCCGTAGATTTCGAGCTCGTCGCGCACGACGGGGCGAGGACCGACAAGGCTCATGTCGCCCTGAAGGATGTTGATGATCTGCGGCAATTCGTCGAGGCTGAGCTTCCTCAGCACGGCCCCGACGCGCGTGACGCGCGGATCGTTCTTGAGCTTGCGGGTCGCTATCCATTCGGCGTTGGCATCCGGGTTGGCGGCAAGATATGCAGCCAGCACCTGTTCGCCATTCTGTACCATAGTCCGAAATTTGAGGCACGGGAATATCCGTCCTCCCCGACCGATCCGGCTGTGACCGTAGAAAATCGGCCCGCCGTCAGAAAACTTGACAAGCAGCGCGACCATCACAAACAGCGGACTGAGAGCAACCAGGCCAATCAGTGAACCGGCAATATCGAAGCTGCGTTTGAGCAGGCCGCCGATTGGTTGAAAATCGATACCGGCCTGCGAAAATTCCGCGTCGGCCGGCTTGGCTACGTCCCTCATGCGTAAACTCCATACGTTGAACGGATGGTTTGCCGCACGATATCAAAAAAATGCTGCATCGCAACACACAATTTCTTGAGCGCCTGAAATAATCACGTCATGAATTGACTAAATAATAAACCGATCCTGCACAAATGTTGAACTTTATGGCGAGTTTGTGACAAATTATGGGCAATCGTGAAAAATTTAGTGCCTTTTTGGGGTTGATTTTGGACGAATCGCTCTTTGTGTCGCATCTTCGAGTGTTTATCGTGCTTCATATTTGTAAATATAGGAAATATTTAAGGTAAAATACTGGTTAATATTGCGGCTCTTACTGAAGTGAGTCCATACCGGGTGATTGGCCGTGATGCCGATGTGTGCATCGCAACATGGCAGACTCGATCCCGCGAACTTATCCAAAATAATTTGCCGTTGGCCTTGCCCGCTATTGCACACCTTAATAGAGTTGCAGTTTGTTTCTGTCAGAGTATGGACAGCGTGGGAAGGCCGGAAGCAACCGGCCAAAAAGCGAGCGGCCTCAACAGCTCGCATGGCGAAGGGAGGCTCGGGGTGGGTCAATCATCGATTTTTGCCCGAGCAGGTTGACGGGCTGTCGGGTATGTCGCTACCAAAATTCATTGTCGGCATGATTTTCGCCCTGGCGATCGTGGCCGCCTGGTCTTATCTCGACGGTGCTCCGCTAGGCACAACGCTGTTTCGCACTATAGCCTGCGCCATTGTCATCCAGCTGGGTTACTTTCTGTTGGTTTTCGTCATGGTTGTCAGAAATCCCCCGACGTCGGCTGATAAGATTCGCGATGCCGAACGAAAGCTGAGTTCGGCCGAAACGGCCGATGGCGAGAAGTTCAGTGCCAGGAGAAGCCTCCACTGACCTGACGACAGGTAGCGTCAATCGGATTCCTGGCGGACTGCTCGCCCAACAACATCCTGGACAACCGGCTTCCGGATTTTCCTTCAGCCTCGGATCCTCTGATTCAGCCCCTAATATTGCCTAAACCCTGTCGATCGACCTGATGATCGCCGATTCGAGTGCGCTGACGGTCCATCCAGAATGAGCAGGGACGGTGTGCGAAGCGGCCCGTCTATCCGCTGGCATTTCATCGCCCATAGATTTGCGCCGAGGCGACACCGAAAGGAAAGACTGGACGGGGCGAATGATTTTGACGATGCTTTGCTTCGCACCTGCAGCATAAGCGCCGGCTGACGCTTTTTCAAACAGCCGGCAGTCGTTGAGAACGAGAGCTGCATTGGACATTCAACGGGGAAGGGCGAGGAATCGGAGCTACCGTGCAGTCGAGAGGCGAATTGATGACAGAACCCCAGGTCTGCGTGATCATCGCTGCCCGCAACGCGGCGCGGACAATCCCGGTTGCCATCGCATCGGCATTGCGCGAGCCGGAGGTGGCGGAAGTCGTCGTCGTCGACGACGCCTCTACCGACGATACCGCGAAAGTCGCTCGGGCGGCCGACGATGGCAGCGGCAGGCTTTCCGTAATCCGGCTTGACGTCAACGGCGGTCCTTCCTTCGCCCGCAACGCCGCGATCGCCAGCTCCAAATCGCCGTTCATCAGCATTCTGGACGCCGACGATTTTTTTCTTGCGGGCAGATTTCGCGAATTGTTCGCCAGCGCCGATTGGGATTTCGCTGCCGACAATATCATGATGATCAGGGACGACGCGGCCACCGACGTCTCGAAAATCGCCGCTCCGCGGTTCTCGCCCGATCCGGAGTTCCTCGATTTCGAGCGTTTCATCGAAGGCAACATCTCCAGTCGCCGTGTGCAGAGAGGTGAGTTGGGTTTCCTCAAGCCGGTGATCAGCCGTGCTTTTCTCGACCGGCATGGGCTGCACTATGACGAAAACCTGCGACTGGGCGAAGACTATGAACTCTACGCGCGCGCGGTGGCTTGCGGTGCGCGCTTCAAGGTCATCAGGTCCTGCGGCTATGGCGCGATCGTCCGCGCGGATTCCCTGAGCGGCCGGCACAAGACGCAGGATCTCAAGCGTCTGGCCGACGCGGATCTGGCGCTGCTGGCGATCGACAGTTTGCCGGAAGGTTCTAAGGCCGTGCTCAGAAGGCACGAACGGCAGGTACGCGACAAGTACCGGTTGCGAAACTTCCTCGACATGAAGAATGAGCAGGGGCTGACATCGGCTGCGGCCTACGCCCTGGCCAGCCAATCCAACCTTATCCCCATCGTCCGCGGCGTGGCCGCCGACAAGCTGGATGCGCTGTTTCGCCGCGCTGGCTTTGGCTCAAAGCAGCCTGTGCCGCCGTTGCGCTTTCTCATGGCCGCAACCAGCCCGGCCGGCGAGACTTAAGCTTGTCCGCAGCCCGTGCCATGCCGATCCTGTCAACAGGCCCTTACCCCGCCCCATTGTGATGCGAATTTCCGATTCGCCACACTAGGTGGTTGCCTACTCGCCTTGGGGATGGCATGTATGTTGCGGTGCAGCAATTTTGGTTGGCTGTTTGAATCGGCCCGAAAATGTCCCCCTGTCAGAGGAGCTGGACGATGCGACAAGGTTTTGTTGGCCCGGATGGGCACGGGGGTGGCCTCAGGCCGACCATGAGTGCCAGGCCGACCATGACAGGAAACTGAGCGGATGGTCTCGATATTCGGCTTTAGATCAAGGGATCCGGCCCGAGACAGGCAGACCGACATCTCGCGCCTTGACCGCCTGGCAAAGCTGCTTGACCAGATCGCAGCCGAGGTCGAGGCGGAGAAAAACGGCCTTGAGAATCGCTATCGGACCAAGGCCACCAACGCGGCCTTCCTGGTCGAGGCGATGGAGAATGGGGCGGTCTCCTCCAGTAGATCCGCCGAGGTCAGCGAACTGACGAAGTCGATCCTGAATTGCGAGCGGCGCATCGCGGCGCTCGCGCGCCAGAACGAATTAATGAAGGATCTCCGTCATTCGCTGGATGCAATCTTCGACGAAAGCGTCGAGCGTAGCTCCACAACCAAGGCTGATTTCGCCAAGCCGGCTGCCGGCACGGGGTGAACTTCAAGGATCCTGGGTGGCGCCACAGGCAAGGGGTTTGGTGCCACAGCAAAAGGCTGCACAGGACAAAAAAAGCAACACAAGGAAGGTATTGGCAGACGGTCAAGATCATCTCGTTTCGTCATGGTTTGAACGTCGACTTTGGGTTGGGGGCGCACAGCACAAAGGTGAGTTTGGTATGAATGCGGATCCGAAAAGCACGTCCACCCCAGCAACCGGCGACAGGCCGTTCACGCGCACGATCAGGCAAGGGAACCTGAGGCAGCTATGTTCGGGCGGCGCGTTTCTGCTGGTCGCACTCGGCAGCCTGATTGCAGGCCCGACCCCTTCCCGTTCGCAGGACATCCCGACTGCGCCATCGTTCGTCGATGATTTCACCAGCTTCGACCGTGCGCGCTGGTACATTGCCGACGGCTGGACAAACGGCAAATTTCAGAACTGCACCTGGTCCAAAAGCCAGGTCAAGCTTTCCGACGGCAAGCTGACGCTCGGTTTCGAAAAGCGGAAGCTGAAGGATCGCGACTTTGCCTGTGGCGAGATCCAGACTAAGAAGCGCTTCGGCTATGGCACCTATGAGGCGCGGCTGAAAACCGATGCGGGCTCCGGCATCAACGCCGCCTTCTTCACATATATCGGCCCCACCGATAAGCAGCCGTGGGATGAAATCGACTTCGAGGTGCTGACCAAGGACACGTCCAAGGTGCAGGTCAACGCCTACATAGCCGGCAAGGGCAACAATGAGAAAGTAGTGGATGTAGCTGGCGGCACCGACAAGGCTTTCAACGACTATGCCTTCGTCTGGGAGAAAGACCGGCTGCGCTGGTACGTCAATGGCCAACTGGTGAACACGATCACCGATCCGGCAAAGCTGCCCAGCCATGCGCAAAAGATTTTCTTCAGCCACTGGGGCAGCGACACGATGAAGGAATGGCTGGGGCCGTTTTCGGATCCGGGCCGCAAGCTCACCATGCAAGTTGACCGCGTCGCATTCACGGCACTGGGCCAGCCATGCCAGTTTCCGGAATCGCTGGCATGCAGCATAAAGTAAAGACTAATCTGAACCGGCCGGACCGAAAGCGCTCCGAAGTCTTGAACAGGAATGACACCAAATGAATTTGACGGTCTTTGGAATTGGTTATGTCGGTCTCGTGCAGGCGGCGGTGCTTGCCGAAGTTGGACACCAGGTGGTGTGCGTCGACATCGACGTGAAAAAGGTCGAGCGGCTCAATCAGGGCCTCATCCCGATTTTCGAGCCCGGGCTCGAAAACCTCGTCAAGGAGAACCATGCGGCCGGCCGCATCAAGTTCACCACCGATGCCGCGGCCGCCGTCAAGCATGGCCAAATCCAGATGATCGCCGTCGGCACGCCTCCGGGCGAGGATGGTTCGGCCGACCTCAAATATGTGCTGGCCGTTGCCGAGGCCATCGGCCGGGAGATGGACGCGCCCAAGATCGTCGTGGGTAAGTCGACCGTGCCGGTCGGCACCTGCGAAAAGATAAAGGCCAAGATCGCCGCGACGCTGAAGGCGCGGGGCCGCGAGGATCTGACTTTCGACGTCGCCTCCAATCCGGAATTCCTCAAGGAGGGCTCCGCGGTGGCCGACTGCATGAAGCCCGACCGCATTATCGTCGGCACCGGCAGTGAGGATACCGAGACAGTGATGCGTGAGCTTTACGCTCCATTCAACCGCAACCACGAGAAGATGATCGTGATGGATGTGCGCAGCGCCGAGTTCACCAAATACGCGGCTAATTGCATGCTGGCGACCAAGATCAGCTTTATGAACGAAATGGCGAATCTGGCCGAGGAGCTGGGTGCCGACATCGAGGAGGTCCGCAGGGGCATCGGCAGCGATCCGCGCATCGGCTATCACTTCATCTATCCGGGCCTCGGCTATGGCGGCTCATGCTTCCCCAAGGACGTGCGCGCCCTGATCAAGACCGCGGAAGGCGTCAAGTTCGATGCCAAGCTGCTGCGCGCGGTCGAGGAACGCAACAATGAACAGAAGTCGGTCCTGTTCGACAAGGTGAACCGCTATTTCGAGGGCAATCTGAAGGGCAAGACCTTTGCGCTGTGGGGCCTGGCTTTCAAGCCCAATACCGACGACATGCGCGAGGCGCCGGCGCGTGTGTTGATGGAAGCGCTGTGGAAGGCCGGTGCCAAAGTGCAGGCTTACGATCCCGAGGCGATGCAGGAATGCCAGGCCATCTACGGACTGCGCGAGGATCTGCTCTTGTGCGGCACCAAGGAGGCAGCGCTGCGCGGCGCCGATGCTCTCATGATCGCCACCGAGTGGAAGAACTTCCAGGCGCCGTCGTTCGATGCGATGAAGGATGCGCTGATCACGCCGATCATCTTCGACGGCCGAAATCTCTACGACCCGAAGGTCATCGCTCGCTACGGCATCGAATATCACAGCATCGGCAGGATGGCGGCGTGAGACCATGCGGGAAAGGCCGGTGACAAGGCCGGCTCGGACATCAAGGACGATCACAAGGGCGCCGATGAACGCGCTCGTGTCAGCAAGGGGTCTTATCTGATGGTGTTGGGCATCAGGCCGGAACAGATCGCCAACGAACATTTTGATCTTGTCGCTGTCGGTTCCGGTTTCGGTTCGGCCTTCTTCCTGCATGCGTTCGCCAAGCAGCGAAAGGCGCGCATTCTGGTTCTGGAATGGGGCCGGCACAACACGCATGAATGGCAGCTCGAGCAGAACGTCAACACCGACATCGAGGACGAGACCACCTACAAGACCAACTCCGACAAGCCGTGGAACTACACCATCGGATTGGGTGGCGGGACGAATTGCTGGTTCGCGCAGACGCCGCGCTTTCATCCGAACGACTTCAGGCTGAAAAGCCTCTACGGGGTCGGCAACGACTGGCCGATCAGCTATGACGAGCTCGAGCCGTTCTACTGCGAGGCAGAGGACGTCATGTCGATCTCAGGCGACCCCGACATGGCGGCGATGATGCCGCGTTCCAGGCCGTTTCCCCAACCACCGCATCGCATGTCGACGCCGGACCGGATGATGAAAGCGGCGCAGCCGGACCAGCATTTTGTCGTGCCGACAGCCAGGGCGCGGGTGCCGACCGCGCAGCGGTCTTCGTGCTGCGCCAATTTGCGATGCGGGTTATGCCCGGTCGACGCGAAGTTCACCGCCAACAACGGCCTGATGCACGTCTTCGAGCATCCCGACGTTTCGGTCTGCCTTGGCGCTGAAGTGCGCCGGCTCGACCATGTCGGCGGATCGGTCCGTTCGGTCGCATTCGTTCATGAGGGCAAGGAGTATTCGGTCAGCGGCGATCTTTTCATTCTGGGCGCCAATGCCATCCAGAGCCCGGCGATAATGTTGCGGTCGGGCCTATCGGGCGAATTCGTCGGGCGCGGCCTGCACGAATCCTACGGATGGAACTTCGAAGCCTATCTCGACGGTGTCGACAATTTCGACGGAAGCACCATCACCACCGGCTTGAATTTCGGCCTTTATGACGGCCCTCACAGATCAGACCATGCGGCGGCGCTGGTCTATTTCGAAAACCGCTGGCAACACGGGATGCGCCCCGAAAAGGGACGTGTCCGTCAGACGCTTCCCCTCATCATTGTCACCGAAGACCTGCTCGACCCGGAGAATCTCGTGGTCCTCGACGAGGATGAAAACGCCTTCGTCAGTTTCAATGGGGCATCCGACTACGCGGTCAAGGGCATGGCGCGGGCAAAGGAGAAATTGCCGGCGCTTCTGGCTCCGCTGCCGGTCGAAGAGATTTTCGATCGCGGCATCCGGCGGACCGAGTCGCACGTCCAGGGCACGTTGAGGATGGGCGTGAGCCCGGCGGATTCGGTTGTCGACCGCGACATGATCCACCATCGGCTCAGGAACCTTGTTGTCGTCGGCTCGAGCACATATCCAAGCTGCTCCTGTGCGAACCCGAGCCTGACCGCGGCAGCCCTCTCCTTGCGGGCGGCGAGCCGGATAGCGGGAAAGGAAATGGCCGGATGATCAAGCTTTCGCGACGCGCGGCACTGGCCATCATGGCTGGCGGAGTTGCTTCGACCGGCATCGCCTACGCCGCCGTTTCCTCGCTTTCGGATGAGGACCTGGTGCGCGTCACGCTCGAAAGATATTTCGGCAGGCTGAACATGCGCATCGAGCATATGCAGCAGTTCGTTTTGGAGTTCCAAAAGCGGAATCCCTGGATATTTCCAAACGAAAAGCTGGGCGATGCGGTCACTCTGCTTGAGGCGCTGAAATTGGGCGCCGCCCGCCGGTTGCTGCCCGAACGGAAAAAAGAGGATCTGGGGCATTTCGACCGCTGGGTCATTGCCGAGTTCCATATGCTGACCGACTACGCCCGGCGCAGTTCGCCAACCGACCCGATCCGATTCACCGGATGGCAGCCATGCACCAATCCGTTCGCCAATTTAGAGATGCAGCAGGGTGCCTGAAGGCGGGTTGCAGTCACCATCCGTAAACAAGCGATCCGTCATCGTCCGTAAACTTGAGAATGCGACAGGAGCCGAAACCATGAAAGTGCTTTTTGCAGGCGGCAACGGTTACACGCCCCAGTTCAGCGGCGGTGTCCAGTCCAGCACTCATCATCTTGCCGAGCAGCTGCTCGAGCGCGGACATGAGGCGTCGGTGCTCGCCGCGCTGTTCGGCCAGGGCGTCTTCGGCTACAAGGCGCGCGCCAAGATGAAGCTTCTGAGGCAGCGAGCGGTCATCGACAGCTATCCGGGCTATCCGGTCGTGCGGGCTTGGTTTCCCTGGGAGGCGGCGGGTTTTGCCGTCGAAAAGCTGAGGCCGGACGTCGCCGTGGTCCAGTGCCACAAGTCGGTTCCGATCGGCAAGGCGCTGCAGGCCGAAGGCGTACCGCTGGTCGTGTATCTGAGGAATGTCGAGTTTCATGAATTGGGCGGCGATCTGCGCGAGCTGCATTCGGCGCTTTACATCGCCAATTCCGAGTTCACGGCGCGCTCCTACAAGGCAAAATTCGATATCGATTCGACGGTTATACCGCCGACCATCAATCCCGCACTCTACAGCACGCCGACGACGGGTGCGTTTGTCACGCTGATCAACCCCTATGAGGAAAAAGGTTTCGAGCTTGCGGTGCGCATCGCCGCCGCCTGCTCCGAAATCCCGTTCCTGTTCGTCGAAAGCTGGAAGCTCGATGACGATCATCGGGCCCGGATCGAGCAGACGATCGCGCCGCTCGGTAACGTCACGCTGGAGAGCCGGACCAGCGATATGAAGACGGTCTATGGCCGCACGAAAATCCTGCTCGCACCCAGCAAATGGGAAGAGGCCTGGGGGCGAGTGGCGTCGGAAGCGCATTGCAGCGGCATTCCCGTCGTCGGCTCGCGTCGTGGTGGCCTGCCCGAAGCGGTCGGCTCCGGTGGCGTGGTGCTGGACTACGACGCCCCACTCGCCGACTGGGTGGCAGTGGTCAGGCGTCTGTGGACCGACAGCCAGGAATATCGGCGGCTTTCCGCGGCGGCGCGTGCATTCTCCGAGCGCCCGGAACTCGATCCGGCGAGTCAGTTCGCGACCTTCTTCTCGATGCTAGAGAGGGCGACACGACAGCCTTCGCGGCAAGCCGCCTAATGCATGTCGCCCAAAAGTGCGTAGCGGTTTTGGGACAACGACTGCATAAAACAAACCTTAAAGCGCGTCGCGTGACGCGCTTTAAGTCCCGAAACCAGGTTCAGGCCGGTCGTTTGACCCGGCTCTTGAGCGTCTCGTAGCCGCGTTCGCCAAGCAGCGTGCGCGCGACGGTCTTGATCGCCGTCTTGCGCCCGTCGGGCGAACTGATCTCCTGCAATCTGTCCGGAAGGTTGCGTGCCGTCTGTCGAAGTGCCGGAAGCGACAACGTGTCGGGATAATTTATCACATGCGTTTCCACGCACAGCACCGGTTTGCCGGAAAGCTTGGCGATTTTTAGCGCCTGCTGGTGCTCGCTTTCGATGAACAGGATGGCATCGGATTTGCGGTAGAAATCGGCCTTGAAACTGCCATGCACGCCAAGCCGTTGCCGTTCCGCCTTGCTCGGCAGGTCAAGCATGATCAGCTTGTCGTATTCGATGCCGTGCTTTGCGAGCCATGCTTCGGTAAGCGCGCGGTATCTCTCGAGCCGGCTGGTGACGAGCCAGCCGATCTTGCGGGTCGGTCCAAAGAGAGGCAGTGCTTCGCTCAGAAATTTCTCATAGGCCGGGCCGTCGTCGTTCTCCGCTTCGGTCGGATCCAGGCAGAGCACGCCGTCGATGTCGACGCAGCATTGCGCGAGGAATTTGTGGTGCATGAAATTCCACTGGAACATCCTTGGATGCGGCACGACTTCCA
Source organism: Mesorhizobium sp. WSM4841 (assembly GCF_055811515.1). Lineage (NCBI taxonomy): Bacteria > Pseudomonadati > Pseudomonadota > Alphaproteobacteria > Hyphomicrobiales > Phyllobacteriaceae > Mesorhizobium > Mesorhizobium sp. WSM4841. Next base: position 271,050 of record NZ_JBVVQC010000002.1, on the reverse strand, counting down.
AGACGATGTCGGTTTCCTCGTGCTGTGGCAGCAGGCCGAACACCGCGGCAAAGGTGAAATCCGCCTTGATGCCGGCGGCCTCTACGCGGCTGCGTGCCTCGCGCATGGCGGCGCCGCCGCTGACGCTGTCGTCGATCACCAGAACCTTGCGCATGTCGGAAGCCTGCCGGTCGAGCGCGGCCCGGCGTTTGGTGACCCCCGAAGTATAGATCTTTCCGGCAAGGAAACTGTCCAGATCGGTCATAGGGATGTTCGCCGTCAGGCTGAGCAGCGTGGCGGCGAGAATGCCGCTTCGGGGAACACCGACCACCAGGTCGATATCGCGCGGCAACCGGTGAAGGTTCCTGACAATGGCATCGTTCATGTCGGAGATCGATCGGTAGTGCATGGGATCAGGCCTGGTCCTCGTATGGATGTCCGTGCAAGTTACTTCGCCTCGCTTGGTGCCGCCGTGGGCGCCCGTGCCGGCAGGAGCTTCAGTGCCTCCCGAAACGCCTCGCGGCCGGAAGCAAACGCTAGGGCGACCACGATGGTGATTATGTAGGATAGCACCACCGCGCTTGCCATGGCGAGGATGTGCTGTTGCGGCAGCAGCGGCTTGGCGAACCAGATAGCGGCAAGCGCCAGATGTGCACCAAGCACGAAGGGCGTTGCCGCGCGAAGAATATGGCTTGCCCGCAGCGGCCCGGTCTTGCCGATATAGAGCCACAGGAAAGGCGTTCTGAGATACTCGCTGACTGCATAGGCGATCGCCACGCCCAGCGCGCCATAGGGCAGGCCGACGATGAAGGCCAGCACCGAGGTCAAGGCTGTTATGATGCCCCAGCGCATAAAATCGCCCGAGCGGCCCTGGCTGATGAAAAGCCATCCCGCCGGGTTGTTGAGCGGCTGCAGCAGCCCGGCAAAACCGAGCGCCAGGAAGATGCTGGAACTCTGCCGCCACTGCTCGCCGAGCACGAACGGTATCAGCACGTCGGCCATGGCGGTGGCGAAGGCGACACCTGGAAGTGCAACCAGCAAGATCAGCGGCATGACGCGAAGATAGGCGCTGCGGTAGCGGTCCGGCTCGTCCTTCAGCCTGGAAAGAGCCGGCACCATGACCTTCGACAGCGGGTTGGTGATCTGGCTCAGCGGAAACAGAAGCAGCTTGTAGGCGCGGTCATAGAGCCCAAGCTGCGCTTCGCCCCAGTATTTTCCGATCAGCACATTGTCGAGATTTCGGGCAAAGAAGTTGGCGAAGTTGAATCCGGTGATGCCGGCGCCGAAATTGATCAGCTCGCTGATGCCGCCAACCTTGCGCGGCAGGCTGGGGCGCCATCGCGAGCTTGCCCAGAAGCAAGTCGTGGGCAGCACGGCTGCTGTCAGCGTGCCAGCAAAAAGCGCCCAGTAGGAACGGTCGATGAAAGTCCAGGCGATCGACACGACGAGGCCGGCGATGGCACTTGCGACGTCGATGATGGCCAGGCGGGCGAACTGCATGCGGCGTGTCAGCAGCGCCAGATGCTGGGCGCCGAGCCCATAGGCTATGATCTGCAGCCCGAGCGCGGCCACCAGATCTGCCACCCGCGGCTCGCCGTAGAAGGCGGCGACCAGAGGCGCCGCGCCGACGAGCACGCAAGCGAGTAACACGCTGACCGCGACATTGATCCAGAAAAGGTAATTGATCTCTTCATGCTTGATTCCGCTTTTCTGGATCGTCGCCTGGGTTAGGCCAAAGTCCTGGAACAGCGCGATGAAGGCAAGCACCGGCGCACACATTGCCACCACACCGAAGTCGTGCGGCGACAGCAGGCGCGACAGCACGATGACGGAGGCGACCTGCGTCGCGACCCGCACCGATTGCGCCAAAGCCGTGACGATAGCGCCGCGTCCGACCGATCTTCGGAGAGAGCCCCCTGGCGGATCGAATGCATTGGCTTGCAAATTCAGGATCCCTGATTTTTGTGCCGGTCCCAATATCCGACCCATGGCCGATGCCACCATCAAACTACGGCATTAATTTTGCAGTGCAACAAAAAACATGGATTCCTGCCCCGCTGCACCAAAAATGTTGCGATGCAGCAAAAGCTGTACTAGGGTTTTTCCGGGCGGGCCAACAGCGGTCGAGTTTTCATGCTGCATGTCTTGTACTTGGTACACGACGTCTCCGATCCGGCAGTGCGCCGGCGGATCATAATGCTCAAGGCAGGCGGCGCCCAGGTCACACTGGCGGGCTTCCGTCGGACTGTAAGCCCGATCGCGGATGTCGAGGGCTTGCGGCCGATCGATCTTGGCGCGACGCGCGACGGCCGATTCGCCCAGCGTCTGGCAGCAGTCACAAAGGCGGCGGTCTCGATCGGTTCGAAACTAGGTTCGATGCCAAGACCCGACCTCATCGTCGCACGCAATCTGGAAATGCTGGCGCTTGCCCGGCGTGCCAGATCGGCGTTCCAGGCAACGGTGCCGATCGTCTATGAGTGTCTCGACATCCATCGTCTGATGCTTCGCGACGACTTTCTGGGCAGGGCCATGCGCGGCGCGGAACGCTATCTGGCCAGGGATGTAAAGCTGCTGGTCACCAGTTCGCCGGCCTTCATCGCCAATTATTTCAAGCCATTCGGGCAGATTGCTGCGCCGGTCGAACTGCTCGAAAACAAATATTTCGAGATTGCCGCGGTTTCGCTGGATGATCGCACAGCGGTGGAGGCCCCCACCCCTCCGCCTTGGCGGATCGGCTGGTTCGGCGCACTCCGATGCCGCCGCTCCCTAGAGCTTCTGGCCGAATTTTCCCGACGGCTCGAGGGCCGCTTCGAAATCATCCTCAGAGGCCGTCCGGCGCTTTCCGAATTTCCGGATTTTCACGGTTTCGTTGAATCCGAGCCCTGGCTCTCGTTCGGCGGGCCCTATCGGAATCCCGAGGATATGGCTACGATCTACCGTGAGGTCCATTTTTCCTGGGCCATCGATTTTTTCGAGCAGGGGCTGAATTCCGAATGGCTGCTGCCCAACCGCCTCTACGAGGGCTGCCGCTTCGGCGCCGTGCCGATCTCGATGGGCAACACCGAAACTGGCCGGTTCCTCGACCGGCAGGGGATCGGCGTTCTTTTGCCTCAAGCCACTCCCGAGGCACTCGAAGCCGCCCTGGGCGAACTGGAGGAGCATCGTTTCGGGAAATTGCGGGCGCGTGTTCTTGCCCGCAATCCGCGAACCTGGAGCCACGACCGCAGCGATTGCCGGGCGCTCGTCGAGAAGCTTCGCAGGTTGACGGCCGTGCCCGATTCATATGCTGCCAAGGCACTGGCTTAGGATGGCGTTGGATGGACATGGGCCAATGATGCAGACCAAAATTCTTCCGTCCGGCCTGATCGTGATTCCGTGCCTGAACGAAGCGTCTCACATCGGCGCGCTTGTTCACGAGCTTCGCCCGGCGGCCGAGAGGCTCGGTGCCCGGATCATCGTTGCCGATGGCGGCAGCAGGGACGGCACAAGGGCGATCGTCGAGGAGATCGCCGGGAAGGATCCGCGGATCATCCTTCTTCACAACGAAAAGCGCCTCCAGAGTGCGGCGATCAATCTCGCCGTGGCCAGTTATGGCGAAGGGGCTGAATATGTCATTCGCATCGACGCGCATGGCGGCTATTCCCCGGATTATTGCGATCGGCTGGTCGAGGAGGCGCGGATCACCGGCGCGGATTCGGTCGTCGTCTCCATGCTGACCAGCGGCAGCGGTATGGTGCAGAAAGCGGTGGCGGCTGCACAGAATTCCAAGCTCGGCACTGGCGGCTCCAAGCACCGGCATCTCTCAGTGGGAGAGTGGGTCGATCACGGCCACCATGCGCTGATGCGAATATCGGCCTTCAAGGCGGTGGGCGGCTATGACGAGACGTTCAGCCACAACGAGGATGCGGAACTCGACTACCGGCTGCGCAAGGCCGGTTACCGGATCTGGATGAGCGGCAAGACGCAAATGATCTATTACCCGCGCTCGTCGCTCGCCGACCTCTATTTCCAGTATCTCGGCTATGGCCGCGGCCGGGCAAAGAACATTCTCAAGCACCGCATGATACCGAAGGTCCGGCAGATGGTACCGCTTCTGGTGTTCCCAGTCGTCCTTCTCGCTGCTTTTTCCTTCGTGCATTGGCTGGCAATCACGCCGCTGCTGGTGTGGGCGTCGGTCTGCCTCGGCTATGGCGCGTGGACCGCGATCAGCCAGCGCACTCCGGACAGTGCGCTTGCCGGGATTTCGGCGATGGTCATGCATTTCGGCTGGTCCGTCGGCTTCTGGTTGCAACTGCTTGGACCCCGATCACAGCGCAGGGTGGCGTGATGGGTGTGGCCGAAAAAAACCGCAGCATCGACATCTGCGTCTGCACGTTTCGGCGGCCGGAGCTTGCTGACACGCTTCGCTCGATAGCCGCCCTTGACGTGCCTTCGGGATACGACATCCGCGTCATCGTGGCCGATAATGATGACGGCCCGACGGCAGAGCTGCTGGTGGCGACGTTGGCGGAGACGTTGAAGTTGCCGATCAGCTACCATCATTGCCCGGCGCGCAACATCTCGATCGCCCGCAACGCCTGCCTCGACGCCAGCACGTCGGATTTCGTCGCCTTCCTCGACGACGACGAAACGGCATCGTCCAGATGGCTCGCCGAACTGGTGGCGACGGCGGAGGTGAGTGGCGCCGCCGCAGTGCTCGGGCCGGTGCGGGCGCGCTATCGGCCGGACGCGCCCGACTGGATGCGCCGCGGCGATTTCCACTCGACCCTGCCGGTCTGGGTGCGCGGCGAGATCCGTACCGGCTACACCTGCAACGTCCTGCTCAGGATGGGCGCCGACTGCCTCCGCGGCCGACGGTTCAGCCTGGCGCGTGGCCAGACCGGCGGCGAGGACACCGAATTCTTCGATCATATGGTCAAGGCCGGCGGCCGCATCGCCTTTTCGCCGCAGGCCTGGGTCGACGAAGTGGTGCCGCGCGCCAGGGCCGCATTCGACTGGCTCCGCCGCCGCCGGTTCCGCGCCGGGCAAACGCATGGGCACCTTCTGGGGCGCGACGCGAATGGGCTCGCGCTGGTGAGGCAAGTTGGTCTTGCCTCGGCAAAGGCGGTCTTTTGTTTCGCATCGGCAATCCCGGTCGCCATCAATCCCGTGCGCAGGAACCGCAGCGTGCTTCGCGGCGTCATGCATGTCGGCGTCGTGAGCGGTCTCGTCGGGGTGCGTGAAATCCCGCAGTACGGCCTGCCCTCGCCGCAGGAAGGGGGCAAGCATGCAGCCTGACGTCACCTTTGTCATTGCCGCCTACAATGCGGAGCTGACCATCGAGCGGGCGATCGCCAGCGCCATCGCCCAGCGCGATGTCAGCGTCGAAATCATCGTCGTCGACGACCAGTCGCGCGACCGGACGCTCGATCTGGCGCGATCCTACCCCGAAGACATCGTACGCGTTGTCGCACTTGAGCAAAACCGCGGTCCCGGCGGCGCCAGGAATGCCGGCCTTGAGCTTGCTCGCGGCAGGTGGGTCGCGGTCCTCGATTCCGATGACGCGGTCTATCCCGGGCGAATCTGCACCATGATTGACCGTGCGGAGAAAGCGGGCGCCGAGATCGCGGTCGACAATCTTCAGGTCGTTCGCGAGGACGGCGTTGCCGAGGAGACGATGTTCCCGGCCGACTACCTGGAGGGGCTCGGTGAAATCTCGCTGGCGGACTATATCGCCGGCAACGTGGTCTTCGAATCCAGGTTCAATCTCGGCTATCTCAAACCGATCTTCCAGCGACGCTTCCTGAGCGAAAACGGGCTTCGCTATGACGAAGGCCTGATCATCGGAGAAGATTACATCCTGCTGGCCAGTGCTCTGGCCAAGGGCGGCAAATGCGTGGTCGAGCCGGCGACCGGCTATGTCTACCATATCCGGACCGGCTCCATTTCCCGCGTGCTTGAACTTCATCACGTCGAGGCGATGCGCAAGGCCGACCTCGTTTTCGCCAGGACCCATTCGATGGACGCAGCCGCCGAGGCCGCTTTCGCGAGGCGCACGCGCAGCCTGCGCAAGGCGGCGTCTTTCCTTTCGTTGGTCCAGCACATCAAGGCCCGATCCCCCCTCAAGGCGGTGTGGACGGTGCTAAGCGATCCGGCGGCGGTTCGGCATATGGGCATGCCGATCGCCGTTCGGCTGCGAAGGGTGGCGGCGCAATTTGCCGCGGGTGCGGGGGAGGTGAAGGGTGCAGGCAGCTGAAAAACAGTGGCGGCCTGCGACAGGTTGAAGTGATCTCCTCAGAAGGAATATGCAATGAAGAAAGTCAGGAAGGCAGTCATACCGGTAGCGGGGCTTGGAACGCGATTCCTGCCGGCGACCAAATCGATGCCGAAGGAAATGCTGCCGGTCGTCGACAGGCCTGTCGTGCAATACGCGGTGGACGAGGCGTTCGAAGCCGGCATCGAGCACATTGTCTTCGTGACGGGCCGCAACAAGGCGGTCATTGAGGATTATTTCGATCTGCATCCCGAACTGGTCGGGACCTTGGAGCAGACCGGCAAGACGGCGCAGCTTCAGGCGCTCGAAAGCCTGCTTCCCGTGGCTGGCGCGACGAGCTTCATCCGGCAGCAGTCGCCGCAAGGTCTCGGCCATGCGGTATGGTGCGCCCGGGAGGTCATCGGCGATGAGCCTTTTGCATTGCTATTGCCGGACATGGTGTCCTTCGGCGGGCGCGGATGTCTCGCCGAAATTACCGACCTCTATGCGCAGACCGGTGGAAACGTTATCGCTGTCGAGCGCTGTGATCCGACCGAGACCAGCAAATATGGCATTGTCGGCTGCGGCGCGGATGTCGGCTCGGGTTTCGAGGTCACCGCCATGGTCGAAAAGCCGGCTCCGGCCAATGCGCCGTCGAACTACTACATCAACGGCCGCTACATCCTGCAGCCCGAGATCTTCGCGCTGCTCGGCAATCAGCAGCGCGGCGCCGGCAACGAGATTCAGCTGACCGACGCCATGGTCCGCCTTGCGCAGAGCCAGACTTTCTTCGCCCAGCCCTTCAACGGTCGAATGTTCGACTGCGGCTCGAAGGAGGGGTTCATCCAGGCCAATGTCGCATTCGCGCTGGCGCGTGACGACATGAAGGGGTCGATCTTCGAGATGCTTCAGGAGTTCGTCCGGTCGCATGAGCGCCGGGTGGAAGCCGCATAAAGCCCATTATTTGGGAGCATTGGCAAATGGATGATGACGCAAGACACGCCGATATGTTTTGCTGCCCAGGTCTCGCGGTGTCTGGCATGAAGCTTGCATCGTAGATATGCTGATGCTCTCGATTTTGCTCTAGCGTCTGCAACTTGAGCATCGGACCCAAAGTGGAGACCGGTTTTGGGAAAATCCGATGTTCGACAAAAATAGAGCGGCGGCACAGTTCGACTTGAGAGACCGCCGCTCTAGGTACAAACTAGAATTGGACCGAAGATGAATTATGCCAATTTTCCTCTCGACAAGAGGAAGCCATTGCCGAGTTCGGACGCAGTCAGCGCCGAAGACTTTATCGATGTCGAGCGCTTGCTCGGCATGGCAGCAAGGCAGGCAAAGGTTGTTGCGGCATGCGCCGCCATCGGACTTTTTCTGGGCGTGCTCTATTTGCAGACCACGCCTCCCACCTATATGGCAATGAGCCGCGTGCTGATCGACGAAGGCTTGAACAAGGTCGTTGATGAGGTCTCGGCGGCGTCGGTGAGCATGCAGACCGACTCCGCCATTTTGAGCCAGATTGAAATTCTCCATTCGGCGAGGCTGGCGGCGGTGGTCGTCGACAAGCAGAAGCTCGATCAGAACGACGCTTTCATGGACCCTCCGACGTCGGCCGTGTCGAAAGCTGCCGATTTTGTGCGCGGCGTGGTCCGGTATTTCCGTCCCAGTCCCGCCGTGGGTACTACCGACGTTACTCAGCTTGATGCGGCGACGCGTGACGCGATGATTGCGTCGTCACGCCGCGATTACGCTATCCTCAAACTGCAAAACGAGGTGCAAGCCGAGCGCATCGGTCGAAGCTATGTGATCTCCATCGCCTACCAGGCGACGGACCCCGCTCTTGCGACCGCGGTCACCAAAGCCTATGCCGACGCCTATCTCGCGGATCAGCTCGATGCGAGCTTCGATGCGACCGAGCGGGCGGCGGTCTGGCTGCAGGGCCGGCTGACGGAGCTTCGCGAAAGTTCCCAGGCAGCGGCGCTCGCCGTCGAGAAGTTCAGGGCCGAACATGGGCTGGCCGTCGATGACGGCCAGTTGATCAGTGACAAGCAACTGTCGGACCTCAATGGCCAGCTCATTGAGGCGCAGGCCGATACCGCCCGCGCCAGCGCCCGTTACCAGCAATACAAGTCGATCGTCGAAAGCGGTTCGGACAACGCATTCAGGGACGCCGCTATATCCGCCGACCAGCCGAGCAACTCGGTCATTTCAACGCTCAAGACCCGCTATCTCACTGTCGCCAAGCGGCAGCAGGATATCGAAGCCAATTTCGGGGCTGAGCATCCCCAGGCGGTCGCACTTGCCAAGGAAAAGGCCGACATTTCGGCGCAGATTTTCGGCGAGCTGAAGCAATTGACCGAAAGCTACCGCAACGAATACGAAGTCGCTCTCGCACGCGAGACGGCGCTCCGCGCAAATGTCGCGTTAGCGGCTGGCAAGAGTTCCATCGACAACCAGTCGAAGGTCAAGCTGCGCGAATTGGAGCAGAAGGCAACCGCGCTGTCGACGCTCTATCAGACGTTCCTTGGCCGCTACGAGGAAGCGTCCCAGCAGCAATCCTTCCCGGTCGGCAAGATCCGCGTCATCTCCGACGCGACGCTGCCGAAGTCCGCGGCAACCCCGCGCATGTCCATAGTGCTGGGACTTTCGCTTGTTCTTGGCATGATGATGGGAGCCGGGGTTGGCGGCCTGAATGAATTCAGGGAACGGTTCTTCAGGACCGGCGAAGACGTTCGCGATCGCGTCGGCCTCAAATTCCTCGGCTACCTGCCGATCATCGGCAGCAAGGTCGTCAAGGATGACAGGCGCGATGACGGTCAGGCGGACCTCAAAACCGCTCACTCACCGTCGATCGCTGAAAGGCGCGCGCGCATGCGGGTGAGCATCGACGCTCCAGCATCGATGTTTTCCGAAACGCTCCGCAGCGCCAAGATTGCCTTCGACGTCGTGATGGAAGGGCAAGGCAACCGGGTCATTGGCGTAGTCTCGGTCCTTCCCGGCGAGGGCAAGTCGACCGTGGCGGCGAATCTGGCCGGATTGCTTGCCGCCAACGGGTCGAAAACCCTGCTGGTGGACGGCGACCTGCGCAACCCCGGCCTCAGTCGCAGCCTTGGCATGGAGGCCGAGCAAGGCCTTATGGAAGCGGTGGTGAGTGGGCAGACCTGGCAGTCCGTCGGCAAGATCGACCGGCAGACGAAGCTGGCGATCGTCCCGGCCGTCCCGCGCGGTCATTTCTCGCACACTAGCGAGCTTCTGTCGTCGGCCGGAATGCGGCGTTTCATCGACAACGCCAAGGAAACCTTCGAATACATCATCGTCGACCTGCCGCCGCTCGGACCGGTGGTCGATGCCAAGGCCTTTGCCCCGCTTGCCGACGGCTTCGTGCTCGTGACCGAGTGGGGGCGCACGCCGCGTGCGATGGTGCAATCCATACTGAGCTCGGAATCCTATATCGCCAACAAGATCGTCGGCGTCGTCTTGAACAAAGTCGATTTGAAGAAGCTGGCGAAGTATGGATCGATCGGCGGCTCGGAAAAATTCTTCGACAGATATTCGAGCTACTATCTGGAAAAATCGGAAGCGCGGACGAAGGCAAACACCTGAGGCGGTATACCAGAACGAATGTTGGGCACAGCGTCGTCCTGCGCGGCGAGACCGATGCCGAGCCTGATGCTGGCGCATGAATGCCCTCGAACAGAGCATGATCGGCAGCCTTGCGCATGAAGCTGACATGGTCGGCGGGAATGTCGCTTCTGGTGCTGGTCGATCTCCTCGCTTGACCCGAGAGGTCGCCGAACCGCGCCGGGTCGACACGGTTGGAAAAAGGGCTCACCACTGCAGAAGATGATCCACGATAGAAAATAATTCTCGCTTGGGAAGTCGCGTCGTCATGCCGCGCCAAAAAGCGTGGGCACCATTGTTCGCGCCGCACGTTCACAGCAGGACTTTGCAGCCAGGAACCGGCGTGACACGCCGGGGCGGTTACGCGGCCTTGAGCCGATAGCGGAAGATGGTGTGGTCGAGCAGAAGCCGGATGCGCGGTTCGGCCTCGATCGCAATCAGCCAGCTCGCGGCGATCATGGTCGCGCCGACGATGACCACCGAAAGCAGGTATGGCACTCCCGCGCGCATCAAGGCCCCGAGAATAGCCGCGCCGACGACATTATGGATCAGATAGAGAGGGTAGGTCATCAGCCCGATCCGACGCCAGCCGCGCCAGGACAGGTCGAGCCGTAACGACCACGCCATCAGCGCCATGGCAGCGAGAAACAGGACGAGCGGCGGCGCGTAGGGCATCGCGGCTTCGACCTTGATGCTGCGGACGTCGACAGCACTGACGATCTGCAGCACACCGCCGGCCAGGAACAAGGCGCAGAAAACAAGGCGGGCCGGCGTCACTGCCTTGAAACGCATCAGCCAGAGCAGCACACCTGTCGCGAAAAAACATCCGTGATGCACCAGGAGCAGGTCGAGCCAGCGCGCCTCGGCAAGGTCCGACCAGTCGAATGGATAGTACAGGCACCAGAAAAGCGTGCTGATCGCGCCGAGCGCAACTGCCACCGCTTCCATCAGATCGAAGCGGCCGAGCCGCAGCAGGATCCAGACGACGGCATAAAAGGCGATCTCGATGCCGAGCGTCCAGTAGACGCTGTCGACCCAGGGGTTGAACGGAACGAACAAGGCGGTGCGCAAGAGCCTGGTGACAGCGTCCGTCGGCCAACTGAGATCGACGAAAAGCAGCACCATCACGGTGACTGGCGCGCAGATCCAGACGGCCGGCGCCAATCGTTTCACCCTTGCCTCGAAAAACCGCAGCGGTGTCGAATGCTCGGCGCTGAAGGCGATGACGAAGCCGCTGATGACGAAGAATATCTGGACGCCGACCCATCCGAATTGGACCAGCCCGCCTATTTCCGGATGGGTCGGGATGCCGCCCGTCGCGCGCGCCGAAACGCCCTCCGGGAACGCCCACACCCAGAAGCCGTAGTGGTAGAACATCACGAGGACGGCGGCGAGAAAACGCAGGATGTCGATGCCGCCGAATGTGGTTTTTTGCTGAGCCATGCCGTGCCTTCGGAATGGCCCCCCACGCAAAGTTTAAGGGCTATTGCTGCATTGCACAACAGACGATTGCAGTGCAGGATGAATTCGTGAATTCGTCCCACGCCGCGATCCGCCTGCCGCGCTCCGAAAGCAACTAAAGTCCGATGCCGCGCCCTTTGAGCGCCGCAGTGATCTCGTCGAGAATGGCCGGGTCGTCGATGGTCGCCGGCATCGTCCATCCTTCCTTGTCGGCAATCTTCTGCATGGTGCCGCGCAGGATTTTGCCGGAGCGCGTCTTTGGCAGGCGCTTGATCGTCACCACCGTCTTGAGGGCGGCGACCGGGCCGATCCGCTCGCGCACCAGGGTGACCACCTCGGCCTCGATGGCGCCGCTGTCACGCGCGACACCCGCATTCAGCACCACGAAGCCGAGCGGAACCTGGCCCTTCATCGCATCGGCGATGCCGATGACGGCGCATTCGGCAACGTCGGGATGCGCGGCCAGCACCTCCTCCATGGCGCCGGTCGACAGCCGGTGGCCGGCGACATTGATGATGTCGTCGGTCCGGGCCATGACGAACAAATAACCGTCCTCGTCCATCATGCCGGCATCCGCCGTTTTGTAGAAGCCGGGGAATTCGTCGAGATAGGCTTGGCGAAACCGGTCATCGGCATTCCACAGCGTCGGCAGGCAGCCGGCCGGCAGCGGCAGCTTGACGACGACATTGCCCAACGTGCCGCGCGGGACTTCGTGCCCGGCATCGTCGAGCACGCGAATGTCGTAGCCGGGCATCGGCACGCCGGGCGAGCCATATTTCATCGGCAGCAGGCCCAATCCGGCTGGGTTGATCGTCATCGGCGAGCCGGTCTCGGTCTGCCACCAATGGTCGATCACCGGCACGTTCAGTTTCTGCTCCGCCCATTTGATGGTTTCCGGATCGGCGCGCTCGCCGGCGAGGAACAGCGTGCGGAACTTCGACAGGTCGTATTTCGGAACGAATTCGCCCTTGGGGTCCTGTCCCTTGATGGCGCGGAAGGCGGTCGGCGCGGTGAACAGCGCGACGACTCCATGCTCGGCGATCACCCGCCAGTAGGTGCCGGCGTCCGGCGTGCCGACCGGCTTGCCCTCGAACAGGACGGTTGTGCAGCCATGCAGCAGCGGGCCGTAGACGATGTAGGAATGGCCGACCACCCAGCCGACGTCGGAAGCCGCCCAGAACACCTCGCCCGGCTTGACGCCGAACTCGTTCTCCATCGACCATTTCAGCGCAACCATGTGGCCGCCATTGTCGCGCACGATGCCCTTGGGCTGGCCGGTCGTTCCGGACGTGTAGATGATGTAGAGCGGATCAGTGGCGAGCACCGGAACGCAGTCGACATTGGCGCCCGCGGCCCGCTCGCGGGCGACGGCGTCGGCATAGTCGATGTCATGGTTTTCCCTGAGCTCGCAGCGCAGTTGGTCGCGCTGCAGGATGAGGCAGGCCTCGGGCTTATGCCGCGACATCTCGATCGCCGTGTCGAGCAGCGGCTTGTAGGCAACGACGCGCCCCGGCTCCAGACCGCAAGAGGCGGAAATGATCAGCTTCGGCCTGGCGTCGTCGATGCGCGTGGCGAGCTCGTGCGAGGCAAAGCCGCCGAAAACGACCGAATGCACGGCGCCGATCCGGGCGCAGGCAAGCATGGCGAAGGCCGCTTCCGGCACCATCGGCATGTAGATGATGACTCGATCGCCTTTTTGGACGCCGCGGTTCTTCAGCACCGACGTCAGCGCGATCACCTCGCGTTTCAGTTCGGTATAGGTGAATTTCCTGATCGTGCCTGAAATCGCGCTGTCATGGATCAGCGCGGTCTGATCGGCGCGGCCACCCGCCACATGGCGGTCGACGGCGTTGAAGCAGGTGTTGCAGGAGGCGCCGCCAAACCAGCGCCCATAGACGCCGGCATTCGGATCGAAGACCGTGTCGAACGGTGAGAACCAGTCGATGGCTTTGGCCGCATCCGCCCAGAATTTTTCCGGGTCGCGTTTCCAGCCGTCATAGACCTCGTGGTAGCGTGACGCCATCCGGCTTACTCCCCAGGAATGTTTGCTGCCTTTGAAATAGCGTATGCTGTTTTTGCAAGCATGTGCAATTTCGTCGTTTGGCGTTCTCGCCTTGGTCGCAAATACCCGGCATGATGGTCTCGGGTCATAATTGCAGTCTGGGTCATAATTGGGGGCAAGTCGCAATGAAGTTGCGGTGCAAGGTTGGATCTGCCGTTTTGGCGGCGATGCTGTTGGTGGTCGTTTCCGCCGCTCAGGCCGGCGATGCGGCGGCCCGGCGCATTATCGGCTTTTCGCCGGACGGTAGCTACTTCGCCTTCGAACAATACGGCACGCTCGATGCCGGCGCTTCGGATTCGGGCTGGTCGGAGATCGACATCATCGACACGCGCACCGATGAATTCGTCGGCGGCAAGCCGATCCGCATCGTCGACGAAACCGAGGAGGCGACGCTCACTCTCGATCAGGCGAGGGCACAGGCTGCCGCGCAGGCGGCGCCGATCCTCGCCCGATATGCCATAGCGCCGCGCGGCGAGCGGACGGCTGTGGACAGGTTCACGTTTCCCGACGACATGGTCGCTTACCAAGATATTGCGCGCCTCGAGCAGGTTTCGCAGAAATCGCTTTCGCCGAGCTATGACGTGCTTGGCATCTCTAGCATCCAGCTCGACCAGATCCTGGCCGACAGCACGACGGATTGCTCGTCAAGCTTCGACGAGACGCAGCAAGGCGCCGCGACCGGCAAGGCGTTCGGTTTCCGCCTGACGCTGCAGGGACAGGATGGCAAGCCGTTCAAACTGCTGCATCAGGACAAGGCCGTGCCCGGCTCGAGGCATTGTCCGACTTCCTACAGCCTGTCGGAATCCTATGCATTCACCCCGGACGGCAAACCGGCTGTGCTTGCCGTGCTCGTGCAACGCTTCAGTCAGGGATTTGAAGGACGGGACCGCCGCTTTGTCGCAGTGACCGGCCAGGTGCGTTGAAAAGCGCCTGCTTGCGCTCAAATGCGGTTCTAAAGCGGCAGCGCCGCGAGCATGAGGCCGACACCGCCGGCGATCAGCAAGGCGGCGACCAGCGCCTTTCTGTGACGTTCGAAACCGGTCGGCGCCCGATCCCAATTGTAACGCATGTTCTGCCTCCAAAAACCCGCCGGATTTTCTTACCTTACCAAAGGTAAAGGAAAAGCAACATTGTGCCTAACTCCACCACACTGGCCTGACAATGCTCGGCATAGCGCATGACAGTGTTGTCACCGACTGTCTTTGGGATTCCTTGCAAAGGCCCGCTTCGCAGACCGAAGCGGGCTTTGCTTGACGGCCACTTCTTGTCGTGAGCCGCAGCGCGGCCTTGGCCGTGCTACATCCCCCGGCGTAGCGCAGCCGTATGTACCGGCGCGTCCCACAATGCGGTCGTCTCGTCGTCGAGCATGGTCAGCGTGATCGAACAGCCGGCCATGTCGAGCGATGTCACATAGGACCCGACCAGTGAGCGAGTGACCGTCACGCCGTTTCTCTCGAAGATTTTCCGGGCACTGTTGTACATCAGGTAGAGCTCCATCAGCGGCGTGCCGCCAAAGCCGTTGACGAAAAGCAGCGCCGGGCCTTTTGCCCTGTCACCGAGATCGCCTGATATCGCCGCGCAGATCTCCTCGGCGATGGCGTCGGCGCTCTTCAACGCGTCGCGGCGGCGGCCGGGTTCGCCATGGATGCCGACGCCGAATTCCATCTCGCCGTCGCCGATATCGAAGGTCGGCTTGCCGGCGGCCGGTACGGTGCAACTGGTCAGCGCAACGCCCATAGAGCGCGTTGCGCCATTGACGCGCTCGCCGAGCGCCTTCAACGGCTTCAGTGCCATGCCTTGCTCGGCTGCGGCACCGAGGATCTTCTCGACCACCAGCGTGCCGGCAACGCCGCGCCGGCCAGTGGTGTAGGAGGAGTTCTCGACCGCGACGTCGTCATTGGTCACCACTTGCATCACGCCCTCCGACATTTCGGCGGCCATCTCGAAATTCATTACATCGCCCTCGTAGTTCTTGACGATGAACAGGCAGCCGGCGCCGGTGTTGACCGCTTCCGCGGCCGCCAGCATCTGGTCCGGCGTCGGCGAGGTGAACACCTGGCCGGGGCAGGCGGCATCCAGCATGCCATGCCCGACCAGCCCGCCATGCAGCGGTTCGTGGCCAGAGCCGCCGCCGGAGATCAGCGCCACCTTGCCGGGCTTGAGTGTCCTGCGGCGCACGAATTTATGCTCGTCGCCAAGCGCCAGTATGTCGGCATGGGCGGCAACGAAGCCATCGAGGCTTTCGGTCAGCACCGTGTCAACAGAATTTAGAAACTTCTTCATGGCCGTCTCCTCCCGAAATAGCTGAACTTGGCGCGACTATGTCCCGCCCTTGCCGGCGATGCTGGTGATCTTCTGGATGAAATCGTTGACCGCCCGATCGAGCGCCGCATTCTGCTTGTCGTCGCCGAAATCGGGAACGATCAACGAGACATGCCGCGTCTTGCGCATGCCTGATGCCACCGACATTTTCCCGGGATGCGCCTGATGGTAGGCGGCTAGAAAATGATCGCGTTCGGCCGGGCTGAAATGGCAGACGGAGAAAATAGCCGGCAAATGTTTTGACGGGATCGGGATCGAGTAGGTCGGGCTGGAAATCTGGGTGACGAAGCTGCGATGCTTGCCCAACGCGTCGGCGAGGCGCTGGCGCATCCCGGACGGGCGCTGGTCGAGGACCTGCGACAGGATCGTCTTATAGGCGCGGATCGCCTCTTCGGAGCCGGCTTCAGGTGTCTTGTCGGCCATGCCGGTGCCTAGATCGAAACGTCCGCAATGGCCGCCTTGGCCATTGCGAGTTGTGCGGGAACCACGGAAAGGTCGCGCAGGCCGGCCTCAATCAGCGCCGGGATTGCCGCCGGATCGCCGCCGGCGTCGCCGCATAGGCTGACCGGAATCCTTTGCACGCGGCCGAACGCCGCAACCGAGGCGATCAGCCGAAGCACGGCCGGATGCCTGATCGAATTGAGATGCGCAACCAACGCGTTGTCGCGCGCCGCCGCCATCACATACTGCGTAAGGTCGTTCGAGCCGATCGAGAAGAAGGCGACCTCGGTAAAAGCCTCAGGAGCGATCGCCACCGACGGCACCTCGACCATGATGCCAAGCGGCGGCATTTTTTGCGCGACGCCGCGTTCTATGAGGCCAGCCTGTTCTTCCGCGAACAGCGCGGCGGCACGTTCATATTCGTCCCTAACGGCGACCATCGGGAACATCACCTTCAGATTGCCATGCACGGCGGCGCGCAGCAGCGCCCTGATCTGCAGCCGAAAAACCTCCGGTCTTGCCAGCGACAACCTGATGCCGCGCAGGCCAAGGAACGGATTAGTTTCCGCCACGGTGAAGCCTGGCACCGGCTTGTCGCCGCCGGCGTCGACGGTGCGAATGGTCACCGGTCTGCCTTCAGCCCATTCGAGCACCTTGCGGTAGGCGCGATACTGCGTTTCCTCGTCTGGCAGCGTTTTGCCGAACAGGAACTCGGTTCGCATCAGCCCGACGCCGTCGCAGGTCGAGACATCGATGTTGTCGACATCGGACGGATCGGCGATGTTGACCTGCACCCGCACCGCCGTGCCGGCTTTCGTCACCGCCGGCCGGGCCAAAAAAGTTTCCGCCCTGTCGCGACGCGCCGCGAAAGACGACGATGATCGCCGGAACGCCTCGACCTCTGCCCTTGATGGCGCCAATATGATGCCGCCATGCTCGGCATCAAGCAGGGCGACGCCGGCAAGATGAGCCGGCGAAGCACCGAGCCCGTCTGCCCCAAGCCCCACGATCATCGGCACGCCGCGCGAGCGTGCCAGCATGGCGACGTGGCTGGCGGCACTACCCGCCTTCAGCGCAATGCCGCCGCCGGAACTCCAGTCGGTTTCGAGAAAGCGTGTCGGCGCGATGTCCTCGCCGTAGAAAATGGCTCCCGCCGGCGCGGCTGCCTCGCTGTCCTCGGTCAGCGCGCGCAGCACCTGGTCTCTGATGTCGCGCATGTCGGCGGCGCGCGCCCGGAAATAATCCTGGTCTGACGTTTCGTAGCCTACAATTTCGGCGTCGAGCGCCTGCCGCCAGGCCGCATCGGCCGGCTGGCCGGCGGCAATCGCGGCAAAGGCCGGGCCGGTCAGCGCATCGTCATCCAGCATGGCGAGCTGGAATTCGAGAATGTCGGCGGCGTCGCCCTTGGTCGCTTCGATCAGCGTCGCAAGCCGGCCTGTCGCTGCCGTGATTGCCGTTTCGAGCGCGAGCCTCTCGTCCGCGGCGGTCGCCTTACGGCCATAGCGCGCGACAACCGGATCGAGGTTGAATAGCGGCCCTTCGGCATAGCCGGCCGAAGCCGAAATCCCCTGCAGCCTAAGCGGTTCGGGCATGGTCCACGCCCTCGTCGAAATCGCGCCGCACCAGCTCGACCAGCGCGCCGACCGCCTCGCCGGCGCCGTCACCCCTCGCTCGGATATGCAGCACCGTGCCTTTCGGCGCCTTCGCGGCCATCACCTTGACGATGCTCTTGGCATCGAACCAGGGCCCGTTGGCGGCGAGCGCCACTTCGACTTCGGCCGAAAATGTTTTGGCGAGCTTGGTGAACTTCACCGAAGGGCGCGCATGCAGGCCCACCTCATGGCTGATCAGGACGGTGGCTTCTGCGGATGCCGACATGCTGTCAAAATTCCTGTTATTCACGATGGCGACAATTCGTGTGCCGTCGCCACCACTTCCCTGAGCGAAGCGCCGCCGGAAGCCTCCGTCGCCGCCATCACCGCGCCTTCGACGATCGGCGCATTGCAGACGATGATCTTGTGCGCACGCGGCTCGCCGATCATCTCGACCGCCATCTCGCTGTTGGTCTCGGCGCCGCCGAGATCCACAAGTATGGCGACACCCGCCTCCGACCAGGCCTTGTTGATGGCGCCCATGATCGCCTCGACATTGGTTCCCAGCCCGCCATGGCCGTTTCCGCCGCACCATGCAAGCGGCACTTCGTCGCCGACCATCTGGCGCACCATGTCGGCCGTGCCCTCGGCGACCAGCGGTGAATGCGATACGATAACGATGCCGACATTGCTCATGCGTGCCCCTTGATGGTCTCAGTGACAGCCCGCACCAGAAGCGCGACCGAGCGCCCGCCGGCATCCATATGGCCGATCGAGCGGTCGCCGAGAAACGAAGCGCGTCCGCGCAACGCCTTCATTGGCACGGTGGCATCGGCCGCACTGTCCGCGACATCGGCGATTTCCGCCTCGGTTTTTCCCTGCAGCAGGGCGTCATGCACTGGCTGCAGCACGTCGAGCATGGTCTTTTGCCCGACCTGCGACTTGCCCCTGGCTGCCACCGCCTCGATTGCCTTGCCGAAAGCCATAGCCAGATTGGCGCGATCCGGCTCTGCGGAAATCTCCTTGCCGAGCGCCATGAACAGCGTCCCGAACAGCGGGCCCGAGGCTCCGCCGACGGTCATCACCAGCTTGGTGCCGATCGCCTTTAGCGCCTCCGGCAATGGCTTTGCCGCAAACGCCTCGGCCTCCGCCCGCACTGCCTCGAAGCCGCGCTTCATGTTCAGCCCATGGTCGCCGTCGCCGATCGTCTGGTCGAGCGCGGTCAGTTCGTCCGCGTGGGCGGCAATCGTGTTGGCGGTGACGGATATCAGTGTCTTCAGGTCAACCTTGTCCATCGTCCCAGTCTTGACCATCGTTCCAGCGCTCATCGGTTTGCAATCCTATTGCCGGCCTGGTCGAAGAACAGCGGCGCCCGGTAGCGGATAATCACCCTGTCGCCCTTTTCCAATTGGATGTCGGGGTCGGTCAGCGTCACCAGCTTTCTGCTCCCCACCGTCACATGCAGGTGGTTCTGGTCGCCCAGATGTTCGACCCAGTTAACAACGCCGTCGGCGGGGCCATTCGATGCCTTGCCGATCGACAGATGTTCTGTACGCGCGCCGATCGTTTTGGTTCCCGCCGGCATATCGCCATCCGGCAGCAGGCCGGTCGGCAACAGATTGATCGCCGGCTGGCCGAGCCTTGCGGCGACATGAAGGTTTGCCGGCTCCGAGTAGATGGTGCGTGGCGTGCCGATCTGCACCAGCACGCCGTCGGCGAGAATTCCGATGCGATCGGCCATCGTCATCGCTTCGATCTGGTCGTGCGTGACATAAAGCATGGTGGCGCCGAGCTCGGCCTGGATGCGCTTGAGCTCGAGCCGGAGATCGGCGCGCAGCTTGGCATCGAGCGACGACAGCGGCTCGTCCATCAGATAGATCGAGGGCTTGCGCACCAGGGCGCGCCCGATGGCGACGCGCTGCATCTCGCCGCCGGAAAGCTTGGTGGAGCGGTTGTTCAGCTTGTGGTGGATACGCACCATCTTGGCCACATCCTCGACGCGGCGACGCACCGCGGCCTCGCTCAGCCGCCGCGCCGGCGAGCGCAGCGGAAAGGCCAGGTTGTCGTAGACCGACAGATGCGGATAGAGCGAATATTGCTGGAAGACGAACGCGGTGTCGCGCTCGGCCGGCGACAACATTGTCGCATCGCGGCCGCCGATATGGATTGAGCCCATATCCGGCCGTTCCAATCCGGCGATAAGCCGCAGCGTCGTCGTTTTGCCGGCGCCGGTCGGGCCGAGCAGCACAACGAATTCGCCATCGGCGACGTGCAGATCGAGAGTGTCCACGGCGACATGCTCGCCGAAGCTCTTGGTCACGCTCTTGATGTCCACGTCAGCCATGATGCGCTCTTCCCTGGGAAGCCGCGTCATGGATTGCGGTTCGCACCGCGCGGCCGGAGCCCTTCTCGAACAGCGACAGCCGTGCGCTGCTCAGCGCTAGGCCGACATGGTCGCCCGCATTGAGCCGGATTTCGGCCGGCACCCGCGCCTTGACGATGCCGCCGGATGTCTCCACCGCAACGATCTGCGTGGTGCCGAGATATTCGGTGCCATAGATGGCGCCGCGCAGCTTCGACGCGTCGTCGAAGCGGATGTGCTCCGGTCGGATGCCGAGCGCCATGTCGGCCGGCGCGATGTCCTCGCGCACCTCCGGCACCGCCACTTTGGCGCCTTGCACCACGATCTCCCTGGCGCCCTTTGAAAGCCCGCCGCCGAAGCCGAGAAAGTTCATCGGCGGCGAGCCGATGAAATCGGCGACGAACATGGTCGCCGGCCGGTCGTAGATTTCGCGCGGCGTGCCGAACTGTTCGATGACGCCGTGGTTCATAACCGCGATCTTGTCGGCCATCGACATCGCTTCCATCTGGTCATGCGTGACGTAGACCGTGGTGGCGTGGATGCGGTTGTGCAGTTCGCGCAACTCATGGACCATGAGATCGCGGAATTCGGTGTCGAGCGTGCCGAGCGGCTCGTCCATAAGGAAGCATTTTGGCCGCCGCACGATGGCGCGGCCGAGCGCGACGCGCTGGCGATCACCGCCGGCAAGGCCGGAGACCGATTTGTTGAGCAGATGATCGATGCGCAACAGCTTCGCCGTCTCTTCGACGCGCTGGCGGATTTCGATGCCTGGCATACCTTGTGCCAACAGCGGGAAACCGATGTTCTTGCGCACATTCATATGCGGATAGAGCGCGAACAGCTGGAAGACGAAGGCGATGTCGCGCTCGCGGGCACGCCGCATGGTGACGTCCTCGCCACCGAGCAGGATCTTGCCGCCGGTCGGCAGTTCGAGCCCGGCAATCATGCGCAACGTCGTCGTCTTGCCGCAACCCGACGGCCCCAGCATGACGAAGAACTCGCCATCCCCGACGACGAAGTTGGAATCCTGCACGGCGACGAAATCGCCGAATGCCTTTCTCAGATGCTCGACCCTGATCTCCGCCATCGTCTACTCCGGAAACTTCGAGACGATGATGAACATCGCCGTACCGGCCAGCATGGTGATGAACGAATAAGTGTAGAGCGAGAGCGCGAAGGGCTGGAACAGCATCAGGAAGCCAATGGCAATGATCGCGGTAGCGATATTCTCCATCAGTCCGCGCCTGGCCCATGCCGGCCAGCGCGACTTCCGTTTTGCGGGTTGGGTCAGGCTCATTTGCGCACCGCGCCGAAGGTGATGCCGCGCAGCAACTGCTTGCGAAGCAGGATGGTGAACACCAGGATCGGCACCAGGAAGATCGTCGTGCCCGCGGCGACCGCCGGCCAGTCCTGGCCGCCTTCGCCGATGATGGTGGGGATGAAGGGCGGTGCGGTCTGCGCCGTGCCCGAGGTCAGCAGTGCGGCGAACGCATATTCGTTCCAGGCGAAGATCAGGCAGAAGATGGCGGTCGCGGCAATGCCGGTGGTCGCCTGCGGCAGCACGGTGCGCCAGAAGGCCTGCAGCCGCGTATAGCCGTCGATCATCGCCGCTTCCTCATATTCGCGCGGGATCTCGTCGATGAAGCCCTTCAGTAGCCACACTGCAAGCGACACGTTGACCGCGGTGTAGAGCAGGATCATGCCGAGCGCGGTGTCCGACAGGCCAAGCTCGCGATACATCAGGTAGATCGGGATGGCGACCGCGATCGGCGGCATCATCCGCGTCGACAGGATGAAGAACAGGAGATCGTCGGCCAACGGCACCTTGAAGCGCGAGAAGCCATAGGCCGACAGAGTGCCGAGGAACACAGCGCAGAAGGTCGAGCCGAAGGCGATGATCAGCGAATTGACGAAGCGCGGCATGAAATTGGACGGGCCGGCGATCACCATGTTGCGCTTGCGCACTGTCTCGTCGCAGACGCCCGTCGCCGGTCCCAGCGAGTTGATGTATTCCGGTGTCTGCCGGGTCCGGGTCGAGAACAGATTGCAGTAGCCCTCGAGGCTCGGCTGGAACAGGATCTTTGGCGGATAGGCGATCGAATCCGGCGGTGTCTTGAAGCTGGTGGCGAAGATCCACAGCAGCGGCACGATTGAGATCAGTGCGTAAAGCACGATGATCGTGCCGGCGACGCGCTTCGACGTGGCCGAGGGTGCGACGACCGAGTGGGCTGACGTCAGGCTCATCTCTGCTTCACCTTGTTGAGCGCCTTGACGTAGATGTTGGCAAGTCCGAACACCGCGACGAACAGGATGATGGCGAAGGCCGAGGAATAGCCGGTCCGCCAGCTTTCGAAGGCCTGCCGCTTCAGCGTGATCGAGGCGACTTCGGTGGTTGATCCCGGTCCGCCGCCGGTGAGCAGGTTGACCATGTCGAACATCTTGAAGTTCTCGATGCCGCGGAACAGCACCGCCAGCATGATGAAGGGCAGCGCCATCGGCAGCGTGATCGACCAGAACTGCCGCCAGTTGGAGGCACGGTCGACTTCTGCCGCCTCATAGATGTATTCGGGGATCGAACGCAGGCCGGCGAGGCAGATCAGCATCACGTAAGGCGTCCACATCCAGGTGTCGACGATGACGATCGACCACGGCGCCAGCGACACGTTGGAGAGCATGCCGATCTGCGTCGCCGGAATGCCGGTGACGAACGAGATGGCATAGGCGAACAGGCCGATCTGCGGCTCGTAGAGGAAGCGCCAGAAATTGCCGACAACTGCCGGCGACAGCATCATCGGCACCAGAATGATCGTCGTCCAGAAGGCGTGGCCGCGAAACTTCCGGTCAATCAGCCAGGCGAGGGTAAAACCGATCAGCGTCTGCAGGAGAATGGTCCAGAACACGAAATGCGCCGTCGTCTGCATGGCGATCCAGATGTCCTGGTCGCCGAGGATGCGTTTGTAATTGGCAAGGCCGACATTCCTGACGACCTCATTGGGGCGATTGGCGCGGTAGTTGGTGAAGGACAGATAGATCGCCCAGAACAGCGGGAAGATGTTGATGGCGAGAAGCAAGAGGATCGTCGGCGAGATGAACAGCCAGGCGAGGCCCTTGTCGCTGATGCCCCGGACCTTGCGGGCCAACGGCTCAGGCGTAGCCCGGGCAACGCTGTCCGCAGTCCGATTGAGCATGGTCAGTCCCGCTTCGGTCACTTGGGTTCGTCTCGACAATGGAATTTATCTGAACTGTGTCCCGTGCCAAGGGTGGCACGGGACACGCGGTCGTGGCTCGGGAGGAGCCGGTTAGGTCTTGCCCCAATTACATTTTGCCATCGTCCTGGAAGACCTCGGTCCAGTCCTTGACCAGGCCATCGAGCGCATCCTTGGCCGACCCCTGGCCGGCGACGACGTAATCATGGAAGCGCTTCTGCGACGCCTGCAGCAGCGGCGCATAGCTGGGCTCTGCCCAAAAATCCTTCACGATGGCCATGGAGTCGAGGAAGGTCTGCGCGTAAGGCTGGCTGGCCGGGAAGCCTGGATCTTTGACGACTGCGTTGAGGCAGGAAAAGCCGCCGAGCGACCACCATTTGGCCTGAACATCCTTGTTGGCGAACCACTTGATGTATTTGAGCGCAGCCTCCTGCTTGTCGGAGTAAGAGACCACCGAGATGCCCTGGCCGCCAAGCTGGGCGAATTGATCGCCATCGGGCCCCTTGGGATTGGCGAAATAACCAATCTTGTCGCCGCCGACATTTTCGTCCTTCTGCAGGCCTGGCCAGGTAAAGGCGAAGTTCATGTGCATCGCCACCTGGCCGGATTTGAAGGCGTCGACGCCTTCGCCCATGTAGCTGTTCGAGGCCCCGGGAGGCGTGCAGCAGTCATAGAGCGCCTTGTAGAACTCCAGACCCTTCACCGATTTCTCGGAATTGACGAAACCGTCCATCTCGTAGGGCTTGTCGGGGTTCTCATATTTGAAGCCGAAGCTGTAGAGCACGTCCATGGCGCCCATGGTGATGCCTTCGGAGCCGCGCTCGGTATAGATCGACGCGCCATAGACCGTCTTGCCGTCGATCTCGCGCTTCTGGAAGAACTCGGCGATCTGCTTCAGCTGGTCGAAGGTCGTCGGCGCGGCGAGATCCCAGTCGTACTTTTCCTTGAATTCCTTCTGCAGTTCCGGCTTGGAGAACCAGTCCTTGCGGTAGGTCCAGCCGACGACGTCGCCCATTGCAGGCAGCGCCCAGTAGCTCGGCGTGTTCTTCGGCCATTCGGAATAGCCGACGACGGTCGCCGGCACGAAGTCGTCCATGCTGATCTTCTCCTTGTCGAAGAAGTCGTTCAGCTTGACGTAGTGGCCGTTCTCGGCGGCGCCGCCGATCCACTGGCTGTCGCCGATGATCAGGTCGCACAGCTTGCCCTTGGAATTCAGTTCGTTGAGAAAGCGGTCGGCATAGTTGGTCCACGGCACGAATTCGAATTTCATGCCGATGCCGGTTTCCTTGGTGAAATCCTTTGATAATTCGACAAGCGCGTTGGCCGGGTCCCAGGCTGCCCAGCAAAGCGTCAGATCTTCAGCCTGCGCGACATTCGAAACGGCGGTCGACGCAAACATCGCCGATGTCAGTCCCAACGTCAGTTTCAAGGTCGATTTCATGCCTTCCTCCCATTTGCGAAACACGCCCGGATGACGGTTTCAAAAACCTCAACCCCTCCTCAGGGGTCTAAACATATCGACGCGGTTGAGCGGCGGATGTTTAGTAATTTGTTTAGTGATGCAATTTTTACTAAACAAGGCAAGCGAATTCGTCGCTGCGCTGCAGCATAGCGCATCGGTCGCTGGTTCAGGAAAGGCGCGTGTCAGATCGTTCGGCGCGCGGGTGCGCTCATTTGACCGTTTTGGTGCTCACCGTCACCGGCCGGATCACTGGGGCGGGCGGCAGCAGGGCGCGGATATCGGCGAAGGGGAAGATCGGTTCGAAGCGGAAGGCCTCAGCGAAGGAACCGGCCGCGCCATTGCACTGGCCGGCGCGAAACGCGTTCTGCGTGCGCGCCGCATCGACGAAACGTTCGGGATCCTGCGACTGATGCGCCCGGATCGCCATCGCCTTGAGCTCGAAATGCCCGGAGATATCGACATAGTGCGTCGGCGAAAAACCGGTGCCGCCGAGCGTATCGGCGTGCAGCACCGGGACAGCGAAGGACGCCGCGATGCGCACGCCGTCCGACAGCGCACGGTGGTCGCCATGATAGTCGTTCGGCGCATGGGTGATCGCCAGATCCGGCCTGATATCACCGATCAGCGTCTTCAGCGCCGCGATCAGCGCGGCATCGGCAACCAGCGCGCCGTCCGGAAAATCGAGGAAGTGCGATGTTGCGCCAAGCAGGTCCGCCGCCACAGCCGCTTCCTCGCGGCGGGCGCGGGCGAGTGATCCCGGATCGCCCTTCCCGCCCTTGGCGCCATCCGTGGCTATCGCAAAAACCAGTTCTGCGCCTTGTGCGGCATAGGCCGCCATCGTACCGAACATGAAGATCTCGATATCGTCCGGATGCGCACCGAGTGCCAGTATCTTCACTCTGCTCTCTCCCTGGAATCGGAATAACGGGACGAACGGAATTCTGCTCGCTCTGCTCGCCTACGCAAGCTGTTCATGCAACGATGCCGTTGTCAAAAGCCTGGGCAGATCGCGCCGACGCAATACTTGCAGATCCTCTGGCGGTGATCCTGCGCGCTTTCTCCAGGAATATCCGGATCTTCTGTCGCCAGATCTTCTGTCGCTTGTCGGTCTCGCCGTCGTCGGCGGCTCGGGCCTTGTGACGATGGTGCGCGAGGAGGTGAGGC
The DNA here is from genome assembly GCF_055811515.1 of Mesorhizobium sp. WSM4841. Lineage (NCBI taxonomy): Bacteria > Pseudomonadati > Pseudomonadota > Alphaproteobacteria > Hyphomicrobiales > Phyllobacteriaceae > Mesorhizobium > Mesorhizobium sp. WSM4841. Next base: position 245,146 of record NZ_JBVVQC010000002.1, on the reverse strand, counting down.
TCGACACGGTGCGCTGGAACCCGTTCTCACGGACCCGGTTTTGAGTTGGCCCGTTGCCGGTTGCGCGGCGATCGCCACGGCTGATATGCGGGCGCTGCGGATCCGCCGCAATTGGATGGATGCATCCTTGGAACAATGACCAGAAAACCCTTGCCGGAGCTTCCGGTCTCCGCCGTGATGCCGGCGCTCAGTGAAGCGCTCGGTCATGGCAACAGCGCCGTGCTGGTGGCGCCGCCCGGCGCCGGCAAGACGACGCTGGTGCCGCTGGCGCTGCTCGAAGCGGCGTGGCTCGGCACGGGAAAGATCATTCTGCTCGAGCCGCGCCGGCTCGCTGCCCGCGCCGCTGCCCGCCGTATGGCCGAACTGCTCGGGGAGGAACCCGGCGAGACGGTCGGCTATGCCATGCGTATGGAAAACCGCACTTCTGCGAGGACAAGGATCCTCGTCGTCACAGAAGGCGTGCTGTCGCGGATGATCCTCGACCATCCGGAGCTGCCCGGCGTCTCGGCTGTTTTCTTCGACGAGTTCCACGAGCGCTCGCTCGACGGTGATTTTGGTCTGGCGCTGGCGCTTGACGTGCAAGGTGCGCTGAGGCCCGATCTGCGATTGCTGGTAATGTCGGCGACGCTCGATGGCGCGCGCGTCGCGCGGCTGCTTTCCGGCGCCACGGTGATCGAGAGCGAGGGCCGCGCCTTTCCCGTCGACATCCGCTACGACGAGCGGCCGGCCGGCGCGGCAATAGAGGACGCCATGGCCAAGGCGATCCGCGCGGCCCTTGCCGATGAGAGCGGCAGCGTGCTCGCCTTCCTGCCCGGCCAGCGCGAGATCGAGCGCACGGCCGAACGGCTGCAAGGCCGCGTCAGTGCCGACACCGACATCGTGCCGCTCTATGGCATGCTCGACAACAAGGCACAGGACGCCGCGATCAAGCCAGCGCCGTCCAGCCGCCGCAAGGTGGTGCTGGCGACGTCGATCGCCGAGACCTCGATCACCATCGACGGCGTGCACGTCGTCATCGATTCCGGCCTGTCGCGGTTGCCGCGCTACGAGCCGGCCAGCGGCCTGACGCGGCTGGAGACGGTGCGGGTTAGCAAAGCCTCCGCCGACCAGCGCGCCGGCCGCGCCGGTCGCACACAGCCGGGCGTCGCCATCCGGCTATGGCGGGCCGAGCAGACGGCGGCACTTCCCGCCTTCACCCCGCCGGAAATCCTCGAGGCGGACCTTTCCGGACTTTTGCTCGACTGCGCCGTCTTCGGTGTCGCCGACCCGGTGAGCCTTTCGTTCCTTGATCCGCCGCCGGCCCCGGCGCTCAACGAGGCAAGGGCGCTGCTGCGTGCGCTCGACGCCGTCGACGAGGCAGGGCGCCTGACGGAATCGGGTGCTGCGATGCGCAGGCTGGCACTGCCGGTGCGGCTCGCTCACATGGTCGCCGAGGCGGCAAAAACCGGCCAGGCGTTCGAGGCGGCCATGCTCGCCGTGCTGCTCACCGAGCGTGGCCTTGGCGGCGACAGCGTCGACCTCGAACGGCGGTTGATCCGGTTCCGATCCGAAAGATCGCCGCGCGCCACCGCCGCACGGCAGCTTGCCGAGCGGCTGGCGAAACAGGCCTCACCCTCCCCCTCGAGGGGAGGGTCGGCGAGCGAGCCGAGCGCAGCGAAGCGAGGGAGACGGGGTGGGGTCGCCGATGGCGTGCCCGACCCGACCCCACCCCGCTCCGCTTCGCGGATCGACGTACCGGGGCGAGCCACGGGTCTCGCCCGTCCTTCGGACCCCCTCGAGGGGGAGGGTAGGGCCGGCGCCCTCCTCATCCATGCTTGGCCGGACCGCGTCGCCAAGGCGCGCGGCGAGCGCGGCCGTTTCGTGCTGGCCAACGGTTCGGGCGCCATGCTCGACGCCGCCGATCCGCTGGCGGGGGCGGCCTGGCTCGTCGTCGCCGATCTGCAGGGCAAGGCGCAGAACGCCCGCATCACGGCAGCGGCGGCGATAGACGAGGCCGACATTCGCGATTCGCTTGCCGACGAGATCGAGACCAGCCGCGAAACCGGTTTCGACCGCGACAGGCGCGCAGTGCGCGTGCGCGAAACCGTTCGCCTCGGCGCCATCACCCTGTCCGAACGCATGCTGCCGGCGCCGGCCGGCGTCGACGCGGATCGCGCCATCCTTGACGCCTTGCGCGAACACGGCCTGTCGCTTTTGCCGTGGGGCAAGGAAGCGGAAACGTTGCGCCAACGGCTCGGCTGGCTGCATCGCGGCCTCGGCGCGCCCTGGCCCGATGTTTCCGACGCGGCGCTCGTCGACCGCCTCGACGATTGGTTGCTGCCCTTCCTCTCCGGCGCAGCGTCCTTTGCCGCGATCGATCTGGGCGTGCTCTCGGCCGGTCTCATGGCATTGGTGCCGCACGATCTCCAGCGCAGGATCGAGGCACTGGCGCCGACCCATTTCGACGCTCCGTCCGGCAGCCGCGTGCCGATCCGCTATGATGGCGAATGGCCGGTGCTGGCGATCCGCGTCCAGGAGTTGTTTGGTCTCGACCGGCATCCCGCAATCGCCAACGGCACCGTGCCGCTGACGCTCGAGCTTTTGTCACCGGCGCACCGGCCGATCCAGACGACCCGCGACCTGCCCGGTTTCTGGCGCGGCTCCTGGGCCGATGTGCGGGCCGACATACGTGGCCGCTACCCCCGGCACGTCTGGCCGGAGAACCCGCTTCTCGCCACCGCCACCAGCCGCGCCAAACCGCGGGGGACCTAGCCTTTATCCTTTTCCGGCTATAAATCCTTGGCCATGATAAACATCCTGCGGGCGCCCGACTTCCAGCAAAGCCAGCGGCTGCGCCTCAACACGCTGATCAGGCTGCGCTGGCTTGCCATCGTCGGCCAGAGCCTGGCGGTTATCGTCGTTGCCTATGGGCTGAAGTTCCCGCTGCCCGTCAGCCCCTGCTTCGCGCTGATCGCCTGTTCGGCCTGGATGAACCTGTTGCTGACCTTCCGTTATCCGGCTGCGCATCGGCTGACCCCGCTGCCGGCTTTCGCCATCCTGACCATCGACAGCCTGCAGCTTGCCGGCCTGCTTTATCTGACCGGCGGCCTCACCAATCCGTTTTCAGTGCTGGTGACCGTGCCCGTGGTCATCTCGGCGACGTCGCTGCCGCTGCGCCTGACCGCCATCCTCGGCGCGCTGGTGATGGTGGCGGCGAGCCTGCTGGTCTTCTTCCATCTGCCGCTGCCCTGGTACGAGGGTGCGCCGCTGGAGATGCCGTTCATCTACGTCGCCGGCATGTGGATGGCGGTGTTTTCCTCGATCGCCTTCACCGCGATCTACGCCTTCCGCGTGGCCGAGGAAGCCCGGCTGCTCGCCAACGCGCTTGCCGCCACCGAGCTGGTGCTGCAGCGCGAGCAGCATTTGTCGGCGCTGGACGGCCTTGCCGCCGCCGCCGCGCATGAGCTCGGCACGCCGCTTGCCACCATCACGCTTGTCGCCAAGGAGATGGAGAAGGCGCTCCGCAACGATCCGAAATACGGCGAGGACGTGACGCTGCTGCGCTCGCAGAGCGAGCGTTGCCGCGAAATCCTCAAGCGCCTGACCAGCCTGTCATCCGAGGGCGAGGCGCATCTCTCCCGCATGCCGCTAACTTCGCTGGTTGAGGAGATGACGGCCCCGCACCGCGATTTCGGCATCTCGATCAAGCTTCGCCCCGGCGAGCGCATCGGCCCCGAACCGGTTGGGCGGCGCAATCCCGGCGTCATCTACGGCCTCGGCAATCTGGTCGAGAACGCCGTCGATTTTGCCCGCAAGGCCGTCACCGTGCGCTGGAGCTGGAACGAGGCTGCCGTCACCTTCTCGATCATTGACGACGGGCCGGGTTTCCCTCCCGAAATCATCGACCGCATCGGCGAGCCCTATATGTCGACGCGCCAGGGCACCGAGGCCGGCGGCGGCCTGGGACTGGGGCTGTTCATCGCCAAGACCTTGCTTGAACGCTCGGGGGCTACGCTCGATTTCCGCAATTCAAACGAACCGGGCGAGGGCGCCGTCGTGCAGATATCGTGGCCGCGCAGCGTCTTCCTCAATCCTGAATCGGCTTCGGCCACCATGTTTGACACGGCTTGAATTGGACAATAGCGCTCCAAAACTATATTTGCGTAAAAATCAGGCAGCAGGAACTTCAAGACGATGAACGGCGACGAACCGATTGGCGCAATGGTTGAAGGCGAGGACACCTCGCTGTTGATCGTCGACGACGACAAGCCGTTCCTCACGCGCCTGGCCCGCGCCATGGAAGCCAGGGGCTTCGTGGTCGAGACGGCCGAGAGCGTCGAGGAGGCGGTGGCCAAGGCGCGCGCCAATCCGCCCGCCTACGCCGTGGTCGACATGCGGCTCGCCGACGGCAACGGCCTCGACGTCGTCGCCGCCATCCGCGAGAAGCGCGACGACGCCCGCGCCATCATCCTCACCGGCTACGGCAACATCGCCACCGCGGTGACGGCGGTGAAGCTGGGAGCCATTGACTATCTGTCGAAGCCGGCCGATGCCGACGACATTTTCGCGGCCCTTACCCGCACGGCGGGTGAACGCGCCGCACCGCCCGAAAATCCGATGTCGGCCGACCGCGTGCGCTGGGAGCACATCCAGCGCGTCTACGAAATGTGCGACCGCAACGTCTCCGAGACCGCGCGCCGGCTTAACATGCATCGCCGCACGCTGCAGCGGATACTCGCCAAGCGCGCGCCGCGCTGACGCCTAACCGAGCCGAAGGTTCGTGTCGGCGAATGGCGGAATCGGTTGTCGCTGGCGATTAAGCGCAAAAGCAAAGTGCTACAGCGTCCTTTGCCCGCCCTAAAGGATACGCGGCGCTGTAGAGACTTGCCCTGCCATTGGTGTTTGCGCATCATCGCACGAGGCGACACCGGCCCTGCCGGCCGATAGGACGGAGACGACATGCAGGACCAGAAGCCGCGGCCGATCTCCATTTTTCGCGAATTCCTAGCCAGCGAGGCGGCAGGCGGCATCGTCCTGATGGCAGCCGCGGCATTGGCCCTGGTTGTGGCCAATTCGCCGCTGGCCGAAACCTATTTCGATGCCCTTCACGCCTATCTGGGACCACTCAGCGTATCGCACTGGATCAATGACGGCCTGATGGCCGTGTTCTTCCTGCTGGTCGGCCTGGAGATCAAGCGCGAGATGCTGGACGGCCAGCTCTCGACCTGGCCACGCCGCGCCCTGCCCGGCATCGCCGCTGCCGGCGGCATGCTGGTGCCAGCACTTGTCTATGTCGCCATCAACCGCGACAACCCAGCCGCTCTGTCCGGCTGGGCGATCCCGACCGCCACCGACATCGCGTTTGCGCTTGGCGTGCTGTCGCTGCTCGGCAGCCGCGTGCCGGGGTCGCTGAAGGTATTCCTCACCGCGCTCGCCATCATCGACGACCTTGGCGCCGTGATCATCATCGCGGTGTTCTACACGAGCGGCCTGTCGCTCGCCTATCTCGGCGCTGCCTTCGCCGTCATCGCTCTGCTCGTCGTTCTCAACCGCATGAAGGTGCTGACGCTGCTGCCCTATCTGTTGCTTGGTGTCGTGCTGTGGGTGCTGGTGCTGAAATCGGGCGTCCATGCCACGCTCGCCGGCGTGGCGCTGGCCCTGACCATACCTTTGAAAGTCTCCCCGGGCGTCGGACAAGATCTCGAACATTCGCCGCTGCATCGGCTTGAGCACGGCCTGCACAGAATAGTGCCCTTCGTCGTCATCCCGATCTTCGGCTTCGCCAATGCCGGCGTCTCGCTCGCCGGCCTGAGCGCAGCCACCCTGGTCCAGCCGCTGACGCTGGGCGTCGCCGCCGGCCTCGTCGCCGGCAAGCTGGTCGGCGTATTCGGTTCTTCCGCGCTTGCCATCCGGCTCGGCTTCGCCGACCTGCCGGTCAATGCCGGCTGGCTGCACATGATCGGCATTTCGCTGCTCTGCGGCATCGGCTTCACCATGAGCCTGTTCATCGGCCTGCTCGCCTTCGCCAGCAACGTCGAGCTGCAGGACGCGGTCAAGGTCGGCATCCTGGCCGGATCGCTCATCGCGGCACTGCTTGGCGCCGCCGTGCTGCTGATCGCGCCGGCGGCGGGCGAGGCGGAAGCGGACTAGACCGGCGGCAGGCCGAAGGCTGCAAACAGTTCGGGCCCGAGCGGCGGCACATAGATCGTCAGGGAAACGATTTTGCCGTCGGCGGGCTCAATGACATGCAGCGAGTGGGGTCGCCATACACGGTCAGGATGGTCCAGTGCATAGACCCCGACAGCGGGCTGGCCGTTGGCTCGGGTGGCCACCGTGCGATAGCCGGCAAAATTGCCCCACACGGTCTCGATGAAATCGCGGATCGCCTTGCGCCCCTGGTACCATTCCCGCCATGGCGGCATGTGGTAGGTGGCGTCCTCCCTCAAGAGTTCGATGAAGCCGTCGAGGTTGGCGGTCTGCCAGGCACGCATGTAGCGTTCGAGCAGCAGGCCCTCCTCCGGACTGGACCGTGACCGCTGCACGGGGCGTCCCTGAGGGTATCGCTCGCCAAGCGTCGCGCGGGCCCGCTGCAAGGCGCTGTTGATCGAAGCGGCCGATCCACCCAGCAATTGCGCCGTCTCGACCGCAGACCACCCCAGCACGTCGCAAAGCAACAGGGCGGCCCGCTGCCTGGGCGGCAGAAGCTGGATCGCCGCGACGAAGGCAAGTTGCACCGCTTCACGGGTCTCGTAGCGCGCTTCCGGGCCGGGCTCGCCGTCAACGAGGTCCGGAAGCTCGGCGTCCGGATAGGGCTCCAGCCAGGTGAGTTCGGCAGGCCCGCCGACGGCCCGCCCGTTGGAGGGCGGCCGTTCGGGTTGCTGGAGAATGCGATGCGCCGTCGACCTCGCCTTGATGGCGTTGAGGCAGCTATTGGTGGCGATTGTGTAGAGCCAGCCGCGAACCGAGCCTCGTCCGTCGAACTGCGACCGTGCGCGCCACGCCCGCAGGAAAGTGTCCTGCACGAGGTCGTCCGCCTCGTGCAACGAGCCCATCATCCGGTAGCAGTGGAGCTTGAGCTCGCGGCGATGAGCCACTGTCAAGCGCTCGAAGGCCAGCCGATCGAGGACCGGCAGGCCCAATGGCTCAACAGGGCCAGGAGCGTCTGTCATAGGAAGCCCGCGGTGCTGAAGTCGGCTGGCATCCTGCGCGCCTCATGCCGCCGCCGCAAGTCCGCTGCCGCTCACCACGAAGGAGCAGCCCTGCGCTTGGCCGGTGGCGAGCGCGACTACAGCCCGTGCGACATCGGCCGGAGTCTGCATGTCGGTCATGCCCGCCAGGAAGTCCGCCGGGCTAATGCCCATATAGGCCGAAATGCCGTCGATGCCGCGATCGCCGACGCCGGTGCCCGGCATGATGCGCGCCGGCGAAAGCGCCATGAAACGCAGGCCGAAACCAAGTCGGTCCGATTCCTTCTGGCTATGACCGGCGAGGAACAGCTGCATGCGTTTTGCGCCGGCATAGCCGCCAGAGTTCGGCGGCCCGCCGCTGAATGCCGCGCCGCTGGAGATCAGAACCACCCGGCTCCCCGGCTTGAGCCGACCCTGGAGTGCCGCCTTGCAGAACAGGAACGATGCCTTGACGTCCATTTCCCAGTTTGCCGAGAAGTCCTCCCAGCTCTGTTCCTGGACGGGCGCGGACGGAGCGAGGGCGCCGGCGCAGATCACCAGGACGTCTGGTTCAAGCGCGGCGAAAACCGCATCGGGTGCGGTCTCTTTGGTGGCGTCGACCGCCAGCGTCTTCACACCTGATGTCTCCCGGAAGAGCTCTTTCAGGGCTTCTGTGCCACGAGCAACTGCAAGCACTGTTGCCCCTTCGCCAAGCGCGGCTTCCACGATCGAGCGGCCGACACCCCGGCTTCCTCCGATGACGACGACATTCTGACCTTGTAACGATCCCATGGATCACCTCTCTTTCCGCCACCGGACCATTCCAGCGCCTATTGATCAGGACAGCGCAGGCAGGCGAAAATCATCGGTGCAAGATCAAAAATCATCTCGAGGGGATCGGCAGGCCCGCAGAAAGGCACGGTCCGATGCCAACGCTGGGTGGCGACGTGCGAGGCTTGTCGCCGACCGGCGCACTCCTATTCGCTTTCACCGTCCAGCGCTGGCACAGCCACACCGGCGAGTTCCGCCGCGAGCAGCCGCGATGCACCCGCTCGCGCGATCCTCAGCATCAGCGCCTTGCGCGTTGCCGCCGCCAAGCGGTGCTCGGGCGCATCGCGCAGGATTTCGGCGCCGTAGCCGTCGGAGAGGATAAAGCCGCATTCCTGCGGAAAGATCTCCGAGGGCACGCCGGGATGCGTGGCGAAGAAGAAGCGGTCGGAGTGCAGCCGGTAATCCGGCCATTTGCGGTCGACCCTGAAATCCTCGATCGAGGATTTGATCTCGATGATCCAGATGTCACCCTGGCGGGTCAGCGCGACGAGGTCGGCACGGCGCCCGGTCGCCAGCGACAGCTCGGGCAGCACATGCGCGCCCATCTCCTTGAGCAGCCGCTGCACGCCGCGCCTGACCAGCATCGCGCGTTCCGACTGGCGGCCGTCGATGAGAGGGTTGAGAGGAATCGGTGAGATGATTGGCATGGCGGCATCATGCCAGACTTTGTTCACGGTTTGCACCGCCTTTTTGATGCACCCAAGGCGGATGCGTGTGTGGATTTTTACGTGAAATCTCGGTTGGTTCCCAAACGGACGCCGCACGTTTTCCACACATTAGGAATATGAGATACTGTGCGAATGCGGGTGACTCTAAGGAGTTTGGATGATGAACGCGGACGAGATGCAGGCGATAGCCGACCCCCTAATGCGGGTCGTGACGCCTGACATGGCACCCAAGCAATTGATCAAAGCGGCCAGGAAGGAACACCCGAACGCCTCAAAGAAGGACATCGCCCGTGCGGCCTTCTTCTCGATTATCGCCAACGCCGAAGAAGACCACGGCAAGGCAAGGAACCTACAGGCATTCGCCATAGCCGAGCGTGTCGACGGTATCTCTTGATCGGCACTGTAGCTTCATCAAGCATTGACCCCTGCCGCCAATAGGCGATTGTGCAGTTGACCAACCCATCCTGGAAAACGGCTAGCATTCCCAGTCTCGCCACGGCATATCGGTTCAATGATTGAGCGGCGTGGCCTTGGTGCATTTGCAGTTGGAACTGGTGTTGGTTCGCTTGGCGGATTGATCGGCCTTGGCGGTGCAGAATTTCGTCTGCCGTTCCTGATTGGTCTGTTTCGATTTGCCGCTCTTGAAGCCGTGATCTTGAACAAGGCCGCCGGCTTGGTTGTCGTCGCTACGGCGCTGCCATTCCGGGCCACCACGGTGCCGCTAGCGTCGATAGCCGAACAATGGCCGATCATACTCAATCTCTTGGCTGGTAGCCTTCTAGGCGCTTGGTTTGGGGCGGGATGGGCAACGCGGCTCAAGTCCGCAACGCTTTACAAGGTGATTGCCGCGCTGCTGATCCTTATCGCGATTGTCCTGGTTTTCGGTCATGATCCTGATGCTACAGGATTGCAATCGGTCACCGGAGCCGCATTGATCGTTGCCGGGATAATTGCAGGGTTTGCCGTCGGCGTCGTGGCATCCCTGCTCGGCGTGGCAGGCGGCGAACTGCTTATTCCGGCACTTGTCCTTCTGTTCGGTGCCGACATCAAGCTGGCGGGCTCCCTATCGCTGGCGGTAAGCCTGCCGACGATGCTGGTCGGCTTCACGCGCTACAGCCGCGACCAAAGCTTTTCGGTCATCGGCAGGAACAAGGCGTTCTTGCTGGCCATGGCTGCCGGTTCGATTGTCGGGACATATATCGGTGGGCAGTTGCTTGGAGTGGTCCCCGAGCAAATCCTGCTCCCGCTGCTGGCGGCAATTCTGGTGATCTCAGCCTACAAGATCTGGCGGCAAGAATAGCACCACCGCAGCTAGCGCTTGGTCTCGTCGCGTTGACGGCGCACCGGCTCATTCATCTGCGGCGATTATCCCTTAGACGGGTCAGGCCCTTCCCGCGTCCGCCATCTCGATCGCAACCGGCACGCCCTGGCGCAGCGAATTGCTGACCGCGGTAATCGCCTTGGCCTTGTCGATGATCTTCCGGGGATCGGAACCGTCCAGTGCCTCGCAGGAATCCGTCATGATTGTCGAGGTCGCCAGCAAAGGCTTGCCTTCGAGGTTCACTGTAACGCTGACAGTGATCTTTCCGAGCTCCACGCCGATCTCCTCCACGACATAGCGAAGGTCGTTGCAGAAGCATCCTCAGATCGCCAGCGCCAGCAACTGGGCGCCATTGAAGCCGAGCCCCAGCCCTCCAGCCTTGCCTTCAGGCCGGTCACGACGATCGTGTGCCCGCCGGCCCAGCCCATGGTCGCCTGAGTGCCTTCGACAGTGCGCAGTTCGACGGTTGTCGAAATCATCAATCCCCTCCTCACGAAACGTCAAAGACCTTCACACCTGTGCGGATACGCCTTTATCCGGCGACAAGGCAACGCCCGCCATATCGTCCAGGATCGGGCAGTCAGGTCGGTCGTCGCCGTGGCAGGCATGGATCAGCTTCTGCAGGGTCGAGCGCATAGTCTGCAGCTCGCGCACCTTCTCCTCGATTGCACTCACATGCGCGGCGGCGATCTCGCGCACGTCATGGCTGGCGCGGCTGCGGTCCTGGTAGGCGCCATCAGCTGGCGGCAGTCGTCGATGGAAAAGCCGAGATTGCGCGCGCGGCGCAGAAAAGTCAGCCGGTGGATGTCGGCGCCCGAATAGTCGCGGTAGCCGTTGCCGGCGCGCTGCGGTCGGATCAGGCCGATCTCCTCATAGTAGCGGATGGTCTTGGCCGGCAGGCCGGAACGGCGGGCGGCATCTCCGACATTCATGACAGTTCCTCGACTTCTGGCGGGCTGGCGGACCGCCCCATTGAATTTCCTACATAATCTTATGAAGGCCGTTGCCGGAAAGCCACAGTTGCGGACTTACCCGCATGTAAGCGCCTGCATATAGGCATCGCGCGCTTGGCAAGCAAAGCAAATGCCAGCATGAATGATGGCGACAAGGCGGCCGTCTCGTGCCGCTATCTCTTGGGTGGGGCATCGGACCTTTTCATGCGCATGAAGTCATTCGCAATCGTCGCCGCACTTGCGCTGTCGACGGCTATTGCTGGTTGCAGCACCATCGGCTCGCGGATATTCACCAACAACTACGGCCCGATGACCGATGCGGGCTATCAACTGCCGCGCATTCCGATCGAAAAGGTGCCGTTCAAGTACCGCCGGCAGGTCGTTAGCTACGACACCGATGAAAAGCCGGGCACCATCGTCGTCGATACGCAGAACAAGTTTCTCTATTACGTCATGGGCGGCGGCGAGGCGATGCGTTACGGCATCGGCGTCGGCCGCGAGGGTTTTGAATGGCGCGGCACCGCCCGTATCGCGGCGAAGCGCGAATGGCCGACCTGGACGCCGCCTTCGGCGATGATCAGGCGCCAGCCGGAGCTCGCCAAGTTTGCCGGCGGCATGGAGCCGGGATTGACGAACCCACTCGGCGCGCGCGCCCTGTATCTGTTCAACAAGGGCGGCGATTCGGGCTACCGCCTGCATGGCAGCCCGGAGTGGAACTCGATCGGCAAGGCGATGTCGTCGGGCTGCATCCGGCTGATGAACCAGGATATCATCGACCTTTACGACCGCACCTCGGTCGGCGCCAAGGTCATCGTCCTGTAAAAACTTTCATATGCGGACCGTCTAGGCAACAACAGACGTCCAGAACAGAAAACCGGGCACTTTGGCCCGGTTTTTTGTTTTGTTATCGCGTGAAGGTGAATTAGCGTATTTTTGAGCGGAGTCTCTAAGAGACTTGCTCGACCTGCTGAACCTCGGGCACAAAATGCCGGAGCAGGTTCTGGATGCCGTGCTTCAGCGTCGCCGTCGATGACGGGCAGCCGGCGCAGGCGCCCTTCATGTGCAGGAACACGGTGCCGTTCTCGAAACCGCGGAAGGTGATGTCGCCGCCGTCCTGGGCGACGGCCGGGCGCACCCGTGTGTCGAGCAGTTCCTTGATGGTGATGACCAACTCCTCGTCGGCCTTGTCGTAGAATTCGCCGGTCTGACTGGTCTCGGCGGCGGGGCCGGCCCTGGCCATCACCGGCGCGCCGGACATGAAGTGTTCCATGATGGCGCCGAGGATCGCCGGCTTCAGATGCTGCCAGTCGGGACCGTCCTTGGTCACGGTGACGAAATCATAGCCGAAGAAGACGCCGGTGACGCCGGGGATCTCGAACAGGCGGCCGGCCAGCGGCGAAGCCGTAGCGGCGCTGTCGGCATCGCGGAAATCGGCGGTGCCTTCGACAAGCACTTCCTTGCCGGGCAGGAACTTCAATGTTGCCGGATTTGGCGTCGATTCGGTCTGGATGAACATGGATGTCTCCGTGCCCATTCGGGCAGATAGTTTGGAATAATTCTAAATAGGCCTTATCGGCAGGACATTCAAGCGAAAGCCATTGCCGGCCGCCCGAGAGAATGAATTTTCTTCTACAGCGCCGCGCGTCCTTATTGGACGTGCAAGGGCTGTAGCACTTCGATTTTTGCGCTGGCCAGGGATTTTGCGCCAAGGTGTGTTGAGATTCAGGTCAGGCCGCGCCGAGAATGGTGGATTCCGAGAACCGGAGCGGAGCGTACTTAAAGTACGTGAGCACCGGAAGCGCAGGAAGCCGCCGTTCGCAGGCCGGCCTCACCTGAATATCAACTTAACCTTAGGCCAGGCTGTCGATTTCTTCGTCCGACAGGTTCTGCGGCACCACCGTCACCGGGATCGGGAAGGCGGCGCCCTTGCCGGCAACCGCACCGACCAGCGGCCCCGGCCCCTCCTTGCCGGCGCCGGCCGCCAGCACGAGGATGGCGATATCCTGGTCTTCCTCGATCAATTTGTGGATCTCTTCCGTCGGCTTGCCCTCGCGCACCACCAGTTCCGGCTCGATGCCGAGTTTCTGGCGCACCTTGTTGGCGTACGCATCAAGCGCCGCCCGCGCGGTGGCGGTGGCCTCCTCGCGCATGATCTTCTCGACACCCAGCCAATGCTGGAAATCGTCGGGCTCGATCACATAGAGCAGCACCAGCACGCCGTTGGTGCTCTGCGCGCGTTTCGAGGCGTAGACGACGGCCCGCTCGCATTCGGGCGTGTCGTCGATGATCGCCAGGAACTTGCGGCGATGGCCGGCTTCGCGGCTGAGGCGTTTGGAGACCATATTCACCCTGTTCGATGGTTTCGGTCGCAATCTGCCACCGCCACAGCCCGGCCGCAAGCGACCGGCGGATGTAGCGATCTTGGTGCAGATTAGCCCTGCAGCAGGCCGATGATGTCGCGCACGGTCTTCATCGTCGCCTCGGCCAAGGCGCCGGCCCGCTCGCCGCCATCCCTGAGCACCGCGTCGACATAGGCGCGATCATCGGAAATGCGGCGCATTTCGCCGGCGACCGGCGCCAGCTTTTCCACGGCAAGGTCGGCCAGCGCCGGCTTGAACACCGAAAATTGCTGGCCGCCGAACTCTTTCAGCACCGCCTCCTTCGAGATCTCGGCGAGACCTGCATAAATGCCGACGAGGTTTTCGGCTTCGGGCCGGCCGACCAGGCCGTCCAATTCCCCGGGCAGCGCCTCGGGGTCGGTCTTGGCCTTGCGGATCTTCTTGGAGATGGTGTCGGCATCGTCGGTCAGATTGATGCGCGACAGGTCCGACGGATCCGACTTCGACATCTTCTTCGAGCCGTCGCGCAGCGACATGATGCGCGCCGCCGGTCCGCCGATGATCGGTTCGGTCAGCGGGAAATAGCCGTTCACCGTCTCCTCGCCGACCTTCATCTCGACGCCGACGCCAAGGCCGGCGATGCGGTCCGAGAAGTCGTTGTTGAATTTTTGCGCGATGTCGCGTGTCAGCTCCAGATGCTGCTTCTGGTCATCGCCGACCGGCACATGGGTGGCGCGGTAGACGAGGATGTCGGCCGCCATCAGGCTCGGATAGGCGAGCAGCCCAAGCGAGGCGTTCTCGCGATCCTTGCCGGCCTTGTCCTTGAACTGCGTCATCCGGTTCATCCAGCCGATACGGGCCACGCAGTTGAAGATCCAGGCGAGCTCGGCGTGCTGCATGACCCGCGACTGGTTGAAGACGATGTGCTTGTTCGGGTCGATGCCGGAGGCGAGGAACGCCGCGGTGATCGAGCGCGTCTGGTCCCTGAGATCGTCATGGACGAGCTGCGCGGTCAGCGAATGCAGGTCGACGACGCAATAGATGCAATCGGAGGTGTCCTGCAGGGCGACGAATTTCTTGATGGCGCCGAGATAGTTGCCGAGATGCAGATTGCCGGTCGGCTGGACGCCGGAAAAGACGAGCGGCTTGAAGGCAGGCTGATTGAAGACGGGCTGATTGGAGTCAGTCATGGGATTTTCCTGGCTTGTGGAGGGCCGTTTCGCGCGCGGCGAAAGTCTTTCGACGGCGCGCTTATGGACGAGAGCGGGGAGCGGATCAAGGGGCTGTAGGCGATCGCGGCAGAGCAATTGCTTCAGGTCGGATGGCATGTTCGATGTTGTTGGCGCCGCGGTTATAGCGCTTGTCTCGGCTTGACAGGTCGGCGCTGCCCCTCATTGCCCTGCCGGGCATTTCTCCCCGTATAGTGACGGGGAGAAAGCCCCGTCGTCGACGGTTTCGCCAACGACAAGCGTTGCAGGAAGGGCGCCGAGGGGCCGCCAGCCACTTTCTCCCCGTTTACGGGGAGAAATGCCCGGCAGGGCAATGAGGGGCAGCGCCGACATCGATACGTATGATAGGGTGGAATATATTCTGCAAACGATCTGACGAGAAATGGATGACCATCTCCAACGAGAAAGCTGTGGAGCGCCGACATGGCCGCGAGACGCTACTGGAGACAGCGGCGCGACTTCGGGCCGAGTTCGGTATTGAGCTGAGCGAGCAGGCACGTAAGCCGCTGCCGCGCCCGGTCTATGACGAATTGTCCGGCGAAGACTGATGCTTGTCGACGGGGTCGCTACGGTTTGGTTCACGGATCTGGAGACTGTTCCTTGACCGGTGCAGGCCGCTTGCGCCCTATACTGCGCCGGATCATGCCAAAATCCGCCCCCCCGGTGACGAAGGCGGTGACGAAATAAAGCAGCGCCCCGCCGGCGACGAGCCCAAGCAGCGTCGCCGCCTTCACCACCAGCGGCGAGCCGGAAGCGAGGCTGGCGGCAAACCAGTGCTCGGCAAAATACAGCGCCGCCCCCATCACCGCCGCCGACAGCACCAGCCGTGGGATGCGTCTCATGAGCGGCACGTCACGGCCCCAATGGCCGCGCCGGATCAGCACGCCGAGCAGCATCAGCGCATTGACCCAGCCGGCGACAGCCGAGGCGACGGCGATGCCCGGCGCGCCCATCGACGGAAACAGCGTCAGCGCGGTGGTGATGTTCACGGCCACCGAGATGGCGGCGAAGATCATCGGCGTGCGCGTGTCTTCGCGGGCGAAATAGCCGGGCGTGAACGCCTTGATCAGCACGAAGGCCGGCAAGCCCAAGCCGAAGATCGCCAGGATCGCCGCCACAATCGGCGTCGAGTTGTTGGCGGCAAATGCCCCGCGTTCGTAGACCAGCCCCACGATCGGCTCCGACATGACCAGCAGTGCCGCCGCCGCCGGCAAGGTCAGGAACAGCGTGAACTCCACCGACCGGTTCTGCAGATTGGCCGCCTCGATCAGATTGCCTGACTTCAGCGCCCGCGACAGTTCGGGCAGAAGCACGATGGCGACGGCGACGCCGACGACGCCGAGCGGCAGCTGGTAGATGCGGTCGGCATAGGCGAGCGACGACACCGCACTGTCCTGCGCCGAGGCGATCGCCGTGCCGATCAGCTGGTTGATCTGGGTGATGCCGCCGGTGATTGCCGCTGGCAGCGCCAGAATCAGCAGCCGCTTGACATTGGGCGTCATCTTTGGCCGGCGGAAACCGATCGAGATGCCGGCATGGCGCACCGCCACCCAGACGATCGCCAGTTGCACCAGCCCCGCCGCCAGCACGCCCCAGGCCAGTGCGAAGCCGACGGTGCGCGCGTCAGATCCCTTGTGCCAGGCATAGGCGAGCACGCCGATCAGGATGATGTTGAGGAACACCGGCGCCACCGCGGCGGCGAAATAGCGGCGCAGCGAATTCAGCATGCCGGCCATCATGGCGCCGAGCGACATGCAGATCAGGTAGGGAAACATGATGGTCGCAAGCCGGACCGTCATTTCGAACTTTCCCGGCGTGTCGGCAAAGCCCGGCGCCACCAGGTAGCGCACGATCAGCGGCATCGCCAGTTCCATGGCGATGGTCAGCGCCAGCAGCGCCGTGAACAGCACGCCGAACACCTCTTCCGAAAAGCGCTTGGCGCCATCGGTGCCGTGGGTCTCGATCTCCTTGGCGAAGAGCGGCACGAAGGCGGCGTTGAAGGCGCCTTCGGCAAACAGCCGGCGAAAGGTGTTGGGGAACTGGAAGGCGGCGTTGAAGGCGTCGGCGATCGGCCCGGTGCCGAGTGCGGCCGCCATCAGCATCTCACGGCCGAAGCCGAGCGCGCGGCTCATCAGCGTGCCGGAAGCGACCGTCGCGAATTTCTTGACAAGGCTCATGTGTGTGCAGATTGCCTGGGTGATCGGGAAAAATCGAGGACGGCGTTCACTCGGCGGCGGCCTTGGCCTTGCCGCCGCGTTCGGGCACGGCGCCTTCGAGGACCGCAATCAGCCTGTTTTGGATGGCGGCCATGCGCGTCGGGCTGTCGATCTTCTGGCCGGTGAGATCGGTAACATAGAAGGTATCGATGACCTTTTCGCCGAAAGTGGTGATGTGTGCCGAGGCGATGTCGAGCGACAGGTCGGACAACGCCCGGGTGATCTCGGACAGCAGGCCCGGCCGATCCAGCCCCTCGACCTCAATCACCGAGAACCGGTTCGACAGCGTGTTGCGGATTTCAGCGCGCGGCTGGATGCGGAAGACCTTGGCGCCGCGCCGCGGCTTGGTCCGCTTTTCGATCATCTCCGGCAGCCAGCTCTTGCCCGACAGCACGTCCTCAATCAGCCGGCCGACGCGCTCGGCGCGGCGGCGTTCGTCCTCGTCGCGGTCGAATTCCCTCGAGATCAGGATGGTGTCCAGCGCGCGGCCATCGGAGGTGGTGAAGATCTGCGCGTCGACGATGTTGCCGCCGGCCGCCACACAGGCGCCGGCAATGACCGAAAGCAGGCGGGGATGGTCCTGCGCCAGCACGGTGATTTCGGTCACCGCCTCGAACTGGTGGGTCTTGATCACGGTGGCGAGCTTCTTGCCCGCCGCATCCGCCTCGCGGATAAATTCGGCGTGGCGAAGCTGGTCGGCGAGATCGACCGTCAGCAGATAATTCTCGTAGTGCTTGGCGACATAGCGCTTGCGGGCCTTTTCCGGCCAATCGGCGAGCGCCTCGGCCAGCTTTTCGCGGGCTGCCGCGGTGCGCATCGCACGCGACACCTCCGAAAACCCGCCGGTCAACAGCAATTCGGTCTCGTAGTAGAGCGTGCGCAGCAACTGCCCCTTCCAGCCGTTCCAGACGCCCGGCCCGACGCCTCTGATATCGCAGACGGTGAGGACGAGCAGCAGCTTCAGCCGTTCGACCGACTGCACGGTCGCGGCAAAATCCTCGATCGTCTTGCGGTCGTTGAGATCGCGCGTTTGCGCCGTCATCGACATGATCAGATGGTTCTCGACCAGCCAGGCGACTGTTTCGGTATCGGCCGCCGACAGCCCCATATGCGGGCAGGTGCGCCGCGCGATGCGAGCGCCCGCTTCGGAATGATCCTCCGGCCGCCCCTTGGCGATGTCGTGCAAAAGCACCGCGACATAGAGCGCCTCGCGGCTTTTCTTCAGCCCGGGCATCAGCGAGTGGGCGAGCGGGTGGATCTTTTCACCGTCGCCACGCTCGATCTCGGCCAGCACGCCGATACAGCGGATCAAATGCTCGTCCACCGTGTAGTGGTGGTACATCGAGAACTGCATCATGGCGACGATCTTGCCGAAATCCGGGATCAGCTTTGCCAGCAATCCCGCCTCGTTCATGCGCCTGAGATTGAGTTCGGCGTTGCGGTCCGACGTCAAGATGTCGAGGAACAGCCGGTTGGCTTCCTCGTCGCGTCTGAGCGCCTTGCCGACGAGGCCGAGCGAACGGGTCAGCAGCTTCAGCGCATCGGGGTGAAATTCCAGCCCGTGCTTGTCGGCAAACCAGAACAGCCTCAAGAGATTGACCGGATCGCGCTCGAACACCAGGTCGTCGGCGATGTTGATGCGATGGTTGTCGATAATGAAATCGGACGTGCCGGCAAGCTTGCGCTTGCGGCGCGAGAAGGTGAGAAAGATACGGTTGAAGCCCGGCACATGCTTGGCCTGCTCTTCCTCGAGCGCAGCGCAGAAGATGCGGGTCAGATCCCCGACATCCTTGGCGACGAGGAAGTAGTGCTTCATGAAGCGTTCGACCGCCGACAGGCCCGGATGTGTGGTGTAGCCCAGCCGTTCGGCGATCTCGCGCTGGATGTCGAAATGCAGCCGTTCCTCGGCCTTGCCGGTGAGGAAATGCATGTGGCAGCGCACCGCCCACAGGAAGTCCTCGGCCTTCTGGAATTCCCGGTATTCGGTGCCGGTGAAGACGCCCTTGTCGACCAGCTCCTCGCCGGTGCGCACCCGGTAGAAATACTTGCCGATCCAGAACAGCGTCTGCAGGTCGCGCAGGCCGCCCTTGCCGTCCTTGACGTTGGGTTCGACCAGATAGCGGCTTTCGCCTGCCTTGGCATGGCGCTCGTCGCGTTCGGCAAGCTTGGCCTGCACATATTCGGGCCCGGTCGTGCGCACCACCTCGCGGTCGAAACGCTGCAAGAGCTCGTCATAGAGTTTCTGCTCGCCCCACAGGAAACGCGCTTCCAGGATCGAGGTGCGGATGGTGATGTCGGTGCGCGACAGCCGCAGGCATTCGTCGATGTTGCGGGTGGCGTGACCGACCTTCAGCCCCAGATCCCACAGTATGTAGAGCATGTATTCGACGATCTGCTCGCCCCATGGCGTCTGCTTGTAGGGCAGCAGGAAGAGGAGATCGATGTCGGATCCCGGCGCCAGCGTGCCGCGGCCGTAGCCGCCGACCGCGACGACGGCCATGCGTTCGGCCGAAGACGGGTTTTTGACGCGATAGACATGGGTGGCGGCGAAGTCGTAGAGCGCGCGGATGATCTCGTCCATGAGATGCGACAACCGGGCGGCGCAGGCGGTGCCGCTGCCGTCCTCCATCAGCATGCGTTCGGCGATGCTGCGGCCGGCGGCCAGCCTGCCCTTGAGAAGCTGGAGAACACCGGCGCGCTCAGCCTTGCCGGAGCCGTCGCCTGCCGTGGCCGCGGTCAGCGCGGTCATCTCGCGGCGCAAGGCTTCGCCGTCGATCAGTTCATCGAGCTTTAGAGAGATTCTTGCCATAAGTGCCGTTCGGCCTCGCCGTTTTGGCGGCGTCTATAGCGCGTTTTCGCAGCGCTGGGTATGGGGCGGACGGACACGCTCTCCACGGTAGTCCAACTCGATGATCGCCTCCTGGCGCCGCCGGCAGATGCCGTCTTCTTGTGTCTTTTGACCATGCGATTGCAACCCACCGGTCGCTCCGCTCCGAGTTGAGCAGGCTTGGCAAATCCGATCGCCTTGCCGCCTAGGAACTGGTCCTGGACGCACAGCGCCGGAACAGGCTGATAGATGGTCTTGCTCGACGATGTTGCCAAGCCCAAAGTGGCGGGCGTCGATGGCAGCAGTTGCGTGCGTTTTTTCTCCCAGGCCGTCCGGTATGCATCGCGGCACGAAAGGGTCGAAATTGGCCCTTGACCTTCCAGTCGCTGGAAGCACTACCTCCGTTTTCACGATCGAGACAGAGAGGCCTTTCCGCATGACGCATTCCGACCATAACCATCACGCCCATAGCGGCTGCTGCGCGGCAAAAGCTGTTCCGTCCGTCGCCGAAGCCGTCATTCGCGACCCGGTCTGCGGCATGACCGTCGATCCGACTGCCGGCAAGCCGACAGCCGAGCATGGCGGCCATCGCTATCATTTCTGCAGCGAGCGCTGCCGTTCGAAATTCACGGCCAAGCCGGAAAACTACCTGACCGCCACCGACCCGGTCTGCGGCATGCATGTCGACCGTGCCACCGCGAAGCACTTTTCCCGGCATGAAGGCCAGGGCTTCTATTTCTGCTCGGCCGGCTGCAAGGTGAAATTCGAGGCAGAGCCGGCAAAGTATCTTGGCGACAGGTCGGAGCCGCAGCCGATGCCGAAAGGCACGCAATACACCTGCCCGATGCATCCGGAAATCGTCCGCGACAAGCCAGGCGCCTGCCCAATCTGCGGCATGGCCCTGGAACCGATGGGCGTGCCAACCGGCGAAGAGGGACCGAACCCGGAACTGGTCGATTTCACCAGGCGCTTCTGGGTGAGTGCCGTATTGTCCGTGCCATTGCTGATATTCGCGATGGCCCCGATGCTTGGCATGACGGTTAGCGCCTTCATCGAGGATTCGGCGAAGGTCTGGGTGGAACTGGCGCTGGCGAGCCCGGTTGTATTGTGGGCCGCTTTTCCCTTCTTCCACCGCGGCTGGGATTCGGTTCTCAACCGCAGCCCCAACATGTGGACGCTGATTTCGCTTGGTGTTGGTGCGGCCTATCTCTACAGCGTCGTCGCCACGCTGTTCCCGGACATATTTCCGCACCAGTTCCGCGGTCATGAGGGCACGGTGCCGGTCTATTTCGAGGCGGCCGCCGTCATCGTGGCGCTGGTTTTCCTCGGCCAGGTGCTGGAATTGCGCGCCCGTGAAAAAACCGGCTCGGCGATCCGCGCGCTGCTCGACCTCGCGCCGAAGACGGCGCGGCTGATTGGCGAGGACGGTTCCGAAAACGACGTGCCGCTCGACACCGTCAAGGCCGGCGATCGCCTGCGCATCCGCCCCGGCGATGCCGTGCCGGTCGACGGCATCGTGCTGGAAGGCCGCTCTTCCATCGACGAATCGATGCTGTCAGGCGAGCCGCTGCCGGTCGAAAAGACTGAAGGCGACCCCCTCACCGGCGGCACGCTCAACAAGAACGGTTCGCTGATCATGCGTGCCGAGAGGATCGGCGCCGAAACCACGCTGGCGCGGATCGTCGAGCTCGTCGCCAAGGCGCAGCGTTCGCGCGCGCCGATCCAGGGCCTGGCCGACCGCGTCTCCTTCTATTTCGTCCCGGCCGTCGTGGTGGTTGCGATCGTTGCGTTCATCGCCTGGGCGATGTTCGGGCCGCAACCCAGCCTGATCTTTGCCATCGTCTCGGCGGTCTCGGTGCTGATCATCGCCTGTCCCTGCGCGCTGGGCCTTGCCACGCCGATGTCGATCATGACCGCCACAGGGCGCGGCGCGCATGCCGGCGTGCTGATCAAGGACGCCGAGGCGCTCGAACGCTTTGCCTCGGTCGACACGCTGATTGTCGACAAGACCGGCACCTTGACCCAAGGCCGGCCGAGAGTGACGGACGTCATCGCCGCCGAGGGCATGACGGAAGATGATCTGCTGGCACTTGCCGCCGGCCTCGAAAAAGGCTCGGAGCATCCGCTGGCCGAGGCGATCGTCGAAGGTGCCAGTGAGCGCGGGGTAAAAATTCCCGACGCCGGCGGTTTCGAGGCGGTCACCGGCAAGGGCGTTTCCGGCACGGTGTCGGGAAAGAAGGTCGCGCTCGGCAACGCTGCGATGATGGCCGATCTCGGCATCGATATCGCATCTATCTCCACCAGCGCCGAGACGCTGCAGGCCGAGGGCAAGACTGCGATGTTCGTCGCCGTCGGCAACAAACTGGCCGGCATCGTCGCCGTCGCCGACCCCATAAAGGCGACGACATCAGAGGCGATCAAGGCGCTGCACGACCGGGGCCTGAAGATCATCATGGCGACCGGCGATAACGAACGCACGGCGAAGGCCATCGCAAGCAAACTCGGCATCGACGAGGTGCGTGCCGGCCTGCTGCCGGAACAGAAGAGCGCGCTGGTCGGGGAGTTGCGCGCCAGGGGCGCCGGCGTCGCCATGGCCGGCGACGGCGTCAACGACGCGCCGGCGCTGGCCGCCGCCGATGTCGGCATCGCCATGGGCACCGGCGCCGATGTAGCGGTCGAAAGCGCTGGGATCACGCTGGTCAAGGGCGATCTCAACGGCATCGCCCGGGCCCGCACACTCGCCCAGGCGACGATCCGCAACATCCGCCAGAACCTGTTCTTCGCCTTCCTCTACAACGTGCTTGGCGTGCCGGTCGCCGCCGGCGTGCTCTATCCGCTCACCGGCACGCTGTTGTCGCCGATGCTGGCGGCGGCGGCGATGAGCCTGTCCTCGGTTTCGGTCATCACCAACGCGTTGCGGCTCAGGACGTTGAAACTCTGAGCCCAGTCCCCAGATAGAAATTCGTTCAAAAAGGAGACAATGAATGACCTTGGCCAAGAAGATCGTGCTGCTGCTGATGGCGGCGGGAATGCTGCTTGCCGTTTTCCTCGAAAGCATTCCGTCGCAAGCCCAGGAGATGAAACACGACATGGGCGCGATGGGCGCGCAAGGCCCCTCGACCGACGGCTACAAGACGGCGATGGACAAGATGCACACCGCCATGATGGCGATCGAACATTCCGGCAATGCCGATGTCGATTTCGCCCGCGGCATGATCCCGCATCACCAGGCGGCGATCGACATGGCCAAGGTCGAGCTTGCCAATGGCAAGGATCCGGAAATGCGCAAGCTGGCCGAAGCGGTGATCGCCGCGCAGGAAGCCGAGATCAAGCAGATGCAGGCCTGGCTCGCCGCCCATCCGGTGAAGTAGCACCAGGCAGATCGCGGGAAATCCGGGGTGGATTTCTCCCGAAGGGTGTGGTGCCATCCGGTCTCGACTGGAGTGCGCCATGCCGGCAACGATAAGAACCACCACATTGCCCTCGGGCGAAGCCGTTCCCGTGCTTGGTCAAGGCACGTGGAAAATGGGTGAGGACGCCCGCCGCCACGCCGATGAGGTCAACGCGCTCAAGCTCGGGCTCGATCTCGGCATGATGCTGATCGACACCGCCGAAATGTATGCCAGCGGCGGGGCCGAGGAGGTGGTGGCGGATGCCATTGCCGGGCGCCGCGACGAGGTGTTCCTGGTCTCCAAGGTGCTGCCGTCCAACGCCTCGCGCACCGGCGTGCTGGCGGCCTGCGACAGAAGCCTCAGGCATCTGCGCACCGACCGGATCGATCTCTATCTGCTGCATTGGCCCGGCAGCGTGCCTCTGGCGGAAACGGCCGAGGCCTTCGAGGCGTTGAAAAAGGCCGGCAAGATCCGCCACTGGGGCGTCAGCAATTTCGACACCCATGAGATGGAGGAACTGGTCAGCCTGCCTGCTGGCGACAGCGTCCAGACCAACCAGATCCTCTACAATCTGTCCCAGCGCGGCCCGGAATTCGACCTTGTGCCCTGGAGCCGGCAGCGCGGCATTCCGCTGATGGCCTATTCGCCGGTCGATCAGGGCGTATTGGCGCGCAACGCCAGGCTCGAAGCCATTGCCGCCCGCCACAATGCCACGGCGGCTCAGCTGGCGCTGGCCTGGGTGATGGCACAGGACGGCGTCATTGCCATTCCAAAGGCCGGCAGGCAAGAGCATGTCCGCCAGAATGTCGCTGCGTTGGACATCGAGCTCACCTCGGAAGATTTCGCCGACATCGACCGTGCCTTCCCGCCACCGACCCGCAAGCGCGGGCTGCAGATGAT
Source organism: Mesorhizobium sp. WSM4841 (assembly GCF_055811515.1). Lineage (NCBI taxonomy): Bacteria > Pseudomonadati > Pseudomonadota > Alphaproteobacteria > Hyphomicrobiales > Phyllobacteriaceae > Mesorhizobium > Mesorhizobium sp. WSM4841. The sequence goes on along the minus strand of NZ_JBVVQC010000002.1, from coordinate 221,325 downwards.
TTGAGGATAGTAGCGGGGATCAGGCTAAGGTCGCATTCCTTCGCGCCCTCTCTGTCCTGCCGGACATCTCCCCCACAGGTGGGGAGATTGGCTATCACCATCGCTTTCGCCAAGCTCCAACGCTGGAGAAAAGATGCTGTCTGCGAAGCTGCCAACCTCCCCCCAAGTGGGGGAGATGTCCGGCGGGACAGAGGGGGCGCCGTAGAGCACTATCGTACGAAGCTTGACTACTTCCCCGCCATTCCCTTCAGCCGATACAGCGCCTCCAGCGCCTCCCGTGGCGTCATCTCGTCGGGATTGATCTCCCCTAGCGCCGCGCTCAGTCCATCGCTCTTTGCCGGCTTTTGCGCCTCTCGTTTCACCGCCACCGAAAACAGCGGCAGATCGTCGACCAGCCGGTTTGCCTTGCCCGACACCTCGCCCGCTTCCAGCTGGTGCAGCACTTCCCTGGCCCGCCCGACCGCCGCTTCCGGCAGGCCGGCCAGACGCGCCACCTGCACGCCATAGGAGCGGTCGGCGGCACCCTTGCCGACCTCGTGCAGGAAGACCACGTCGCCCTCCCATTCCTTGACCCGCATGGTGACATTGTGCAGTCGAGCGAGCTTGCTGGCCAGCGCCGTCATCTCGTGGAAATGGGTGGCGAAAATCGCCCGGCAGCGGTTCTTCTCGTGCAGATACTCGACCGCCGCCCAGGCGATCGACAGGCCGTCGAAGGTAGCGGTGCCGCGGCCGATCTCGTCGAGGATCACCAGCGCGCGCTCGCCGGCCTGGTTGAGGATCGCCGCCGTTTCGACCATCTCGACCATGAAGGTCGAACGGCCGCGCGCCAGATCGTCGGAAGCGCCGACACGTGAAAACAGCCGGTCGACGACGCCGATATGAGCTGATGCCGCGGGCACGAAGGAGCCGGTCTGGGCGAGGATGGCGATCAGCGCGTTCTGCCTGAGGAAGGTCGATTTGCCGCCCATATTGGGTCCGGTCAGCAGCCAGATCGCGCCGTTTTTGGCATCGCCCTCTGGTGATAGGTCGCAATCATTGGCGACGAACGGTCCTTCGCCCGAACGCCGCAGCGACTGTTCGACCACCGGATGCCGCCCGCCCGAAATTGCGAAGGCGAGGCTCGCGTCCACCACCGGCCGGCACCAGGCCTCGCTTTCGGAAAGCAGCGCAAGTGCCGACGACACGTCAAGCACGGCAAGCGCATCGGCGCCGGCGCGGATCTTGTCCGACAGGCCGACCGCTTCCGCTGTCAGCCTGTCGAAGGCGGCAAGCTCGATCGCCAGCGCCCGGTCGGCGGCATTGGCGATCTTCGATTCCAGCTCGGCCAGTTCCGTCGTGGTGAAGCGCATGGCGTTGGCCATGGTCTGGCGATGGATGAAGCGCGCCTTCGCCCCATCGCTGCTCGTCATGATCGCATGGTGGTTGGCGGTGACTTCGATGTAGTAGCCAAGCACATTGTTGTGCCGGATTTTCAGCGAGCGGATGCCGGTTTCGTCGATCAGCGAGCGCTCCAGCCCGGCGATGACCTTGCGCGATTCGTCGCGCAGCGCTCGCATCTCATCGAGCTCACCATGATAGCTGGAACGGACGAAGCCGCCATCGCGCTTGAGCAGCGGCAGCTCGTCACTGAGCGCCTGCGTCAGATGCTCGGCCAGCGGGCGTGGCAGCGCCTCGATCGCCGCCAGCGCCGCCGCCAGTTCCTGCGGCAGGGCGGTCGCCCCAAACAGTTCGGCAATAGCGCCGGCTGCCTCGAACCCGGCGCGCAGCGCGCCGAGGTCGCGCGGGCCACCGCGGTTGAGCGCCAGCCGCGACAGGGCGCGGGGCATGTCGGCGACGCTCTTCAGGCTCGCCCGCACCGCCTGGCACAGTCGAGTCTCGGAGCGGAAGAACGATACCGAATCCAGCCTTGCACCAATTGCCGCCGGGTCGGTCAGTGGCGCCATCAGCCGGTCGGCGAGCAGCCGCGCGCCGCCGCCGGTCACCGTGCGGTCGATCGCCTTGAACAGCGAACCCTCACGGCTGCCGGACAGGGTGCGCAGCAGTTCCAGATTGGCGCGTGTCGCCGGATCGATGAACAGCGTCGAACCCTGCTCCTCGCGCTCGGGCCGCGACAGCGGCGGCCGCTCGGCCTTCTGCGTCTTTTCGACATAGGCGATGGCGCCTGAGATCGCCGATAGTTCGGCGCGGGAAAACGTGCCGAAACTGTCCGGCGTCGCCACCTCGAAGAAGCGGGCGATGCGCCCGGCGGCCGACGCTGAATCGAACAGGCTCGGTGGCTGCGGATTGGCGACCCGGCCGAGCACATCGAACACCGGTTTCAGCTCGGCGTCGTAAAACACCGGCTCGGCGACGATCAACTCGCGTGGGTCGACGCGAAAGACATCGGCGAGCAGCCGGTCGGCGGTGGTCTCGGCAACGCGGAAGGCGCCGGTCGAGATCTCGATCCAGGCCAGCGCAAAACTTCCTTGGCTCCCTGTCGCGCTGCCGCGCTCCCCGCCTCTTGGTTCCGCTCCGCCTTTGACCCGGCCAAGTGCCATCAAGAAACTCGATTCCGACGGCGCCAGCAACTTGTCCTCGGTGATCGTGCCTGGCGTCACCAGCCGCACCACGTCGCGTCGCACCACCGATTTGCCGCCGCGTTTCTTTGCCTCGGCCGGATCCTCGATCTGCTCGCAGACGGCGACGCGGAACCCTTGTCCGATCAGCTTCTGCAGATAGTCGTCGGCGGCATGCACCGGCACACCGCACATCGGGATGTCGAGGCCCTGGTGCTTGCCGCGCTTGGTCAGGACGATGCCGAGCGCCCGGCTCGCCTTCTCAGCGTCGTCGAAGAACAGCTCGTAGAAATCGCCCATGCGGTAGAACAGCAGCGAATCCGGGTTCGCCGCCTTGATCTCGATATACTGCTCCATCATCGGCGTCGCCGGCGCAAAGGCCGTCGTAGCGCTGTCGCTGCGAATGGGCGTTTCGTCGTTCAAGAAGCTGCTTCCAAAATTTGCCAAGCCATCTGCTTGGCGGTTTACAGCGGCGAAGTGTAGCCTTAATCCCGAACGTTCCACAAAAGAAAGCATTGCACCCGTCTCAAGCGGTGCCGCACGGGTGAGGAAATCGAAGCATCATGGCCAGGAAAACCGAAAACCCCGGACCCTCCGTCAGTGCGCAGGAGGCGCTGGAATTCCACGCCATGGGCCGCCCCGGCAAGCTGGAGATCGTCGCCACCAAGCCGATGGCGACGCAGCGCGATCTCAGCCTCGCCTATTCGCCGGGCGTCGCGGTTCCCGTCCTTGCCATCGCCGAGGATCCCAGCCGCGCCTTCGACTACACGGCGCGCGGCAACATGGTCGCCGTCATTTCCAACGGCACCGCCATCCTCGGCCTCGGCAATCTCGGCGCACTGGCCGCCAAGCCGGTGATGGAAGGCAAGGCGGTGTTGTTCAAGCGCTTCGCCGATGTCGATTCCATCGATCTCGAGGTCGACACCGAGGATGCCGACGAGTTCATCAATTGCGTGCGTTTCCTCGGTCCATCCTTCGGCGGCATCAATCTGGAAGACATCAAGGCGCCGGAGTGCTTTATCATCGAGCAGCGGCTGCGCGAACTGATGGACATACCGGTCTTTCATGACGACCAGCACGGCACCGCCATCATCTCAGCCGCCGGCCTGATCAACGCGCTGGAAATCACTGGCCGCGACATGAAGACCACGAAAATGGTCTGCAATGGCGCGGGCGCGGCCGGCGTCGCCTGCATCGAACTGATGAAGGCGATGGGCTTTGCGCCCGAGAACATCATCCTGTGCGACACCAAAGGCGTCGTCTTCCAGGGCCGCACCGAAGGCATGAACCAGTGGAAGTCGGCGCATGCCGTCAAGACCGACGCGCGCTCGCTGGCCGAGGCGCTGGACGGTGCCGACGTGTTCCTCGGCCTGTCCGCCAAGGGCGCGCTGACCACCAAGATGGTGAAGTCGATGGCCGAGAAGCCGATCATCTTCGCCATGGCCAACCCAGATCCGGAGATCACGCCGGAGGAAGTCGCCGAAATCCGCACCGATGCCATCATGGCCACCGGGCGTTCGGACTATCCGAACCAGGTCAACAACGTGCTCGGCTTCCCCTACATCTTCCGCGGCGCGCTGGACGTACGGGCCACCACCATCAATGACGACATGAAGATCGCCGCGGCGCGGGCTCTCGCCGAACTGGCGCGCCAGGACGTGCCCGACGACGTCGCCGCCGCCTACCAGGGCATGCGGCCGAAATTCGGCCCCAACTACATCATCCCGGTGCCGTTCGATCCGCGCCTGATCTCGGCCATTCCGATCGCGGTCGCCAAGGCAGCGATGGAGTCCGGCGTCGCGCGCAAGCCGATCCTCGACCTCGACCGCTACGCGCAGGAGCTTTCCGCCCGCCGCGATCCGATCGCCTCGACGCTGCAGCGCATCTACGACCGCGTGCGCCGCCAGCCCAAGCGCATCGTCTTCGCCGAGGGCGAGGAGGAGCAGGTGATGCGCGCCGCCGTCTCCTATGTGAACCAGCGGCTCGGCACCGCCATCCTGCTCGGTCGCGACGACATCATCAAGGAGAATGCCAGGAACGCCGGCATCGAGCTTGGCAAGCAAGGCATCGAGATCATCAATGCCAGGCTGTCGCGCCGCAATGGCGTCTACACCGACTATTTGTACGAGCGCATGCAGCGCAAGGGCTTCCTGTTCCGCGACTGCCAGCGTCTGATCAACAACGACCGCAACCATTTCGCCGCCTGCATGGTGGCGCTGGGCGACGCCGACGGCATCGTCACAGGCGTCACCCGCAACTATTCCACGGCGCTCGACGACATCCGCCGTGCCATCGACGCCAAGCCCGGCCACCGCGTCATCGGCGCCTCGATCGTGCTGGCGCGGGGCCGAACCGTGATTGTCGCCGACACCGCCGTGCACGACATGCCCAATGCCGAACAGATCGCCGACATCGCCGAGGAAGCCGCCGGCTTTGCCCGCCGCATGGGTTATGAACCAAGGCTCGCTATGCTTGCCTATTCCACCTTCGGCCATCCGCAGGGTGAGCGCTCCGAGCGCGTCCAGGAAGCGGTGCGCATCCTCGACAAGCGGCGCGTCGATTTCGAGTATGACGGCGAGATGGCCGCCGACGTGGCGCTCAACGCGCGCGCCATGGCGCAATACCCGTTCATTCGGCTCACCGGGCCGGCCAATGTGCTGATCATGCCGGCCTTCCACTCGGCCTCGATCTCGACCAAAATGCTGCAGGAACTCGGCGGCTCGACCGTCATCGGCCCGCTGCTGGTCGGCTTGGACAAGCCGGTTCAGATCGTCTCGCTCAACGCCAAGGACAGCGATATCGTCAACATGGCGGCCATCGCCGCGTACACGGCGGGGGCGTGAGGAGCGAGCGCCTCTTCCTTCTCCCCTTGTGGGAGAAGGTGGCCGAGCGAAGCTCGGTCGGATGAGGGGTGCTCCAGCCCACAAGGGGAGAAGGAAGACGTGCCGCCTCCCTACAGCAGGCCTGCCTGCTCAGCCTCGTGGCGCAAATTCTGCCTCGGCCTTGGCCCGATCTGCTGGATGACCAGCCCGGCTGCCAGCGAGCCGAGATCGCCGCAATGCTTCAGGCTGCGCCGTTGCGTGTAGCCGTAGAGGAAACCGGCGGCATAGAGGTCGCCAGCGCCGGTGGTGTCGACCAGCTCCCGGATTTTGGTCGCGTCGACGGTGACGGTCTCGTCGCCGCGCACGATGACCGAGCCCATTTCCGAGCGCGTGACGGCCGCGATCTTGCAGTCCTTGCGGATCTGGGCCAGCGCCTCGTCGAACGAGGCGGTCTGGTAGAGCGATTTGATCTCGTGGCTGTTGGCAAAGACGATGTCGACGGTGCCCGAGCGCATTAGGTCCAGAAACTCCTCGCGGTAGCGGTCGACGCAGAACGAATCCGACAATGTCATCGACACTTCGCGCCCGGCGGCATGCGCGAGCTTGGCCGTCTGCCGGATCGCTTCCTTGGCGCGCGGCGGGTCCCACAGATATCCTTCGAAATAGGTGACCGCCGCACCGGACGCCTTGTCGGCCTCGACATCTTCCGGCCCGAGCTCGATGCAGGCGCCGAGATAGGTGTTCATCGAGCGCTCGCCGTCTGGGGTAACGAAGATCATCGAGCGCGCCGTCGGTGGCTCGCCATTGAGCGGCTTGGTGTCAAAGGCGACGCCCTGCGCATGGATGTCATGGGCGTAGATTTCGCCGAGCGCATCGTTCGAGACCTTGCCGAAGAAGGCGGCGCGTCCGCCGAAGCTGGCGACGCCCGCCGCCGTGTTGCCGGCGCTGCCGCCGGAGGCTTCGATCGCCGGGCCCATGCGGCTGTAGAGCAACTCGGCGCGCCTCGTGTCGATCAGGTTCATCGCGCCCTTGATGATGCCGTTCGTCTCCAGGAATGCCTCGTCGCACTGCGCGATGATGTCGACGATGGCATTACCGATACAAAGCACGTCATAGTTCGGCATCAATGATGTCTCCGCGAAAACCACCGGCTTTCTGGCACGCCGGCCGCGGGCGGGTCTAGCGATTTGATGCGGCTTTGCCTAGGGTCGGATCGATTAATCTGTCGAACGGCAGATGCACCGCATCGCGCTGTGCGCCTGTCCTTGCCCTGTCTCCGCCTGCCTCGGAGATACCAGCCATGGAATTGGAAACGCCGTGATCTCTAGCGCCGTCCGCGCCGCCGCCAGCCGGTTGTTCTCGCCCGAATTCCGCTCGGTGTTCGTGAAGACGCTGGGCCTGACCTTGCTGGCGCTCGCCGCGCTGTGGTTCGCAATCGAGGGCCTGTTCGAATGGCTGGCCTGGCCATGGATCGACGCATGGCTGCCCAGCCTGCCGTCCTGGGCCGGATGGCTGGGCGTCATCGTCGCCGGGATCGGTCTCGCGCTGGGTCTGGCGCTGCTGATCGCGCCGGTGACGGCGATCATCGCCGGCCTGTTTCTCGACGACGTCGCCGAAGTGGTCGAGCGCACCGACTATCCCAACGACCCGCCCGGCCGCGCCATGCCGGCACTGCGCTCGATGGTGCTGGCGATAAGATTCTTCGGTGTCGTCATCCTCGGCAACATCGTCGCCTTGCTGCTTCTGCTGGTGCCGGGCATCAACATCGCCGCCTTCTTCATCGTCAACGGCTATCTGCTGGGACGCGAATTCTTCGAATTCGCCGCTATGCGCTTTCGCCCGGAGGCCGAGGCACGGGCGTTGCGCAAAAAACATGCCGTCACCGTGTTCCTCGCCGGGCTGGTTGTCGCTGGCTTCCTCGCCGTGCCGCTGCTCAACCTTCTGACGCCGCTGTTCGCCGCCGCCATGATGGTGCACCTGCACAAGGCGATCTCGGCGCGGGAAGCGGCTTAGGAGTGCTGATGCTCAGGTGATGCCGGGGTGCGAATGGCGGTGTCCGGTGCTTCCGGTACGCACCCAAACGTTACGCTCCGTTTCGTTTGTGGGCCCGGCGCTAGCGTAAGAGAAAACCGCGTCCCAGTTCGTCGTCGGGTTCGACGATGAATTCGGCCCGGCCGCAGTAGAAGGCGCGGCCGCCGACACGGGCGATGATGGCGTCATGCGGCCCGGCTTTCGCGATCCTCGCCACGCTGCCGGAAAAGCGCGAGCCGGCGATACTCTCGAACAGCCGCGTCTGGCCGGCGATTTCGCCCTTGGCATGCATTGCCGCCAGCCGCGCTGTGACGCCGGATCCGGTCGGCGAGCGGTCGACCTCGGCCTCGGCGAAGACGCAGATGTTCTTGGTCGGGCTATCGGAGAATACGTCCTGTCCGTCGGTCAGGATGGTGCCGTAGAGAAAGGCAAGGTCGGCATGGTCGGGATGCGACAGCGGGAATTCCTTCTTCAGCTTCTCCGTCAGCGCCGTCGCCGCATCGACGAAGTCGCGCACGCGGTTTTTGCCGAATTCCAGCCCGAACTGGCGGCAATCGGCGAGCGCATAGAAGGCGCCGCCATAGGCGATGTCGAAGCCGATCGCCCCGAAGCCCGGCAATTCGACCTCCTGATCGCGGGCGAACAGAAAGGCCGGCACGCTTTCGAACGACACCGCACCGGCCTTGCCGTCCTGCACCTCGACCGAGGCGACGACCAGCCCGCACGGCGCTTCGATGTTGACTGTAGTCAGCGGCTCCTGCCGCGCCACCAGCCCTTCGTCGACGGCGTAGCGGCCGAGCGCGACGATGGCGTGGCCGCACATCGTCGAATAGCCCTCATTGTGCATGAACAGCACCGCGAGGTCGGCGCCGGGCAGGTCGGGTTCCACCAGCAGCGCGCCATACATGTCGTAATGGCCGCGCGGCTCGAACATCAGGATCTTCCTGAGATGATCGAGGTGGTCGCGCACATAGGCACGCTTTTCGAGAATGGTGCCTGCGGGGATCTTGGGATAACCGCCGGTGACGATCCGCAGCGGCTCGCCGCCGGTGTGCATGTCGACGACGGTGAGCGTCATGCTTTGGGTTCGGCAAACAGCGCCTGCAGCTTGCCGAATGGCATGGCGGTGCGGGTGAAGCCGAAGGTGCCGTCCTGCTGGATCTCGCGCGCCGCCGTCTCCAGCATGCCGAAGGCGAAATTGGTGAGCCAGGGCCCGAGCGAAATGCGCTTGACCCCCGCCAGGGCAAGATCGGCGATAGTGAAGCCGGGCCTCACCATGACGTTGACCGGCTTGGTCAGCGCCGAGCAGACGGTCTGCACCGTCTCGATGTCACTGATGCCCGGCGCATAGAGCACGTCGGCGCCGGCCTTCTCGAAGGCCTGCAGCCGCTTGATCGTGTCGTCGATGTCGGGCCTGCCCCACAGGAAATTCTCGGCCCGCGCGGTGAAGACGAAGTCGTGCTTCAGCGCCCGTGCCGCCTCCGCTGCAGCGGCGACGCGCTCGACAGCATGCGAAAAATCGTAGATCGGCTTGTCGGGCTCGCCGGTGTGGTCCTCGATCGAGCAGCCGGCGAGGCCTGCCGCCTCGGCTGCAAAGACGGTCTCGGCGGCGCTCGTCGCGCTGTCGCCCTTGCCCTTCTCGAGATCGGCCGAGACCGGCAGGCCGGTCGCCGCCGTCACGTCGCGGCAGTGGTGGATCATCGCCTCGAAGGTCACCGCGCCGTCGGGCAGCCCGCGCGAAAAGGCAAAGCCGGCGCTGGTCGTCGCCAACGCCTTGAAACCGAAGGAGGCCAGCAGTTTCGTCGTGCCGACGTCCCAGGGGTTGGGCATGACGAAGATCGAACTGTGCAGGTCGCGAAAGATTTTGCCCTTGTCCATGGATGCTCCCCAGAGTGCGAAGCGCATTTTATCCCGCCACTGCCCGACGGGCAAACGAATGCGATTGGTTCAGAAGCGATTGGCGTTCTCTCCTGCCAATTTGTCCAATGCGTCGGACCCCTTGACGTATGCGGTCCCGTCCCAATGGTAGGTGGCGGAGATGTCGCGCGAGGAAGCCTCGGGCGCCGGATCGTCGCAGCTTTCGCCATTCGGCACGGTGGCATCGGTCACCGTCGCCTTGATGGCCGCATAGGGCTGGCCGTCCGCAACGGTCTGAAAGGTCAATTCTTGCGTGCGCTTGTAGGCGCACAGCGACTCGTCGAACGTATAGATCATGTCGATCAGTTCGAACCTGTCGTCGCGGACCAGGATCAGGGGCGTGCTCATATAGCCCTGGCTCGAATTGAAATGCGTGCTCAGGGTGATGATCGCGTCATCACCGGGCCCGATCGGCAGCTTGCCCGGATCGCGGAAAGAGTTGCTTCGGTCGACGGCGACATTGACAGCGTCGAGCAGTCTCGGCTTGCCGGCAAGATCGTAGAGCGCCAGCACCGCGAAACCCTCGGCGCTGTCGGAGGAGCTGCCGAGGTCGAACAGCATGGCCAGCCGATCCTTGCCGCCGGCCTTGATGTCCAGCGCGGCGGCGTTGGAAAGGCCCGACGTTTCGGGCGGCGAGCCACCGCTATCCGGACCCTCGATATGGCGCATCTCGATCGGCATAGAACCCCGGTAGAAGCCGTCCTTGTCCGCCGCCAGATCGGGAATGACCATCCTGGCGAGGTCGAAATAGGTCGTGTCCTGGTGGCCGGGAACGGCGCTGCCAAGGTCCGGGAAGCTGCCGTCTTGCGCGCCGGCCGTCGTCCACAGGCACGGCAGCAGCAAACAGGCGAGGACGAAGCGAAGCAGGATGGAATTCATACGCTGGCGCCTCCCACGGTCGAGCGTCCGCAAGCTAGCACGGACGACCGAGGCGTACAGCCGGATAACAAGCCTGAAGATTAGATCAGTGGATCGGCACCAGCCCGGCAAGTTCGCGCATGTCGTCGAACAAGATGCCGCCGGCCTCGGTCAGGCCGTCGCGGTCGGAATGCGGGTCGCCGTGATAGGAATAAACGCGCATGCCGGCGGTAATGCCGGCTAATGTCCCGGCGACGCTGTCCTCGATGACGATGCAGTCGGCGGGCGCGAAGCCCATCGTGCCTGCGGCATGCAGGAACAGGTCGGGAAACGGCTTGCCGCGCGAGACCATGGTCGAGCTGAACAGCGCATGCTCGAACAGCGGCAGCAGCCCGGTCTGGCCGAGCGTGATGTGCATTTTAGACACCCGTGCCGATGAAGCGACGCAAGTTGCGATGCCGGCCGCGTGCACGGCTTCGATGAACTCCCTGACATAGGGGACGGCTTCGACGCCATGCGCGAACAGGTCCGGCAGGCCGGCGTTCCAGCGTTCGACGAAATCGGCGCCGAGGCTGACGCCGGTCGCCTCGACTTCCTTCTGCACCGAGACCATGCTGCGGCCAGAGAAATTCTTGCGGCAATATTCGAAGCTCGCCGGATAGCCGGCAGCGCTGAGCCATTCGGCAAGGCGCCGATTGGCCAGGTTCTCGGTGTCGACCAGAACCCCGTCGCAATCGAAGATGACGAGCTTGGGTAGGGACATCAGGCCGTGCCGGTCGATCCGAAGCCGCCGGAGCCACGTGCCGTGCCGCCGGCCAAGGTGCGCTCCTCGACCGTCGCCTGCGTCACCGGGGCGAAGACGATCTGGGCGATCCGCATGCCACGCGTCACCGCGAAATCCTCGTCGCCGAGATTGATCAACAGCACCTTGACCTCGCCGCGATAGTCGCTGTCGATGGTGCCCGGTGTGTTGAGACAGGTGAGGCCGTGCTTGAAGGCGAGGCCTGAACGCGGCCGGACTTGGCCTTCCACGCCCTCCGGGATCTCCAGGATCAGCCCGGTCGGTACCAGCGCGCGTTTTCCCGGCAGGATCAGCAGCGGCCGGTCGTCCGGCACCGCGGCGCGCAGATCCATGCCGGCGGCGCCCGTGCTTTCGTAGGCGGGAAGCGGCAGGCCTTCACCATGCGGCAACCTGACGAAGCCGACGGCCGGACCGATGACAGAGGAAGTGTAGAGTGCTGCGCGCATGAGGCTGATCCTATCGCTGTCAACGCCGATTCGGTCAACTCGGCGGCTAGGCTATCAACGGCTTTCTTTCAGCGCAGTTCCGCTTCAGCGCAGTTCGATGGGAACGACCGTCGTCTCCTTGATCTCCTCCATGACGAAGGAGGCCGAAACGTCTGACAGCGCCACCTTGGCGATCAGCCGTTGATAGAGCCGGTCATAAGCCTTCACATCGGCGACGCGGGCACGCAAGACATAATCGAGGTCGCCGGACATGCGGTAGACGCCGGTGATCTCGGGAAAGCCGCTCACTGCCGCCCGGAATTTTTGCAGCCAGTCCGGATCGTGGTTGGAGGTCCGGACCAGGATGAACACCGAGAGGCCGAGTCCAAGTTTGTCGGCATCGACCAGCGCCACCCGGCCGGTGATGACGCCGTCTTCTTCCAGCCGCTTCACCCGGCGCCAGCAGGCGTTGCGCGACAGCGACACTCTTTCCGACAATTGGTCGACCGACAATGTGCCGTCGCGTTGCAACTCGGCCAGCAATCTTCGGTCGATCTCATCGATTTCCCGCGGCATGTGGGATGTTTGTCCCAATAATTGGCCAAACACAAGGATGATTTGGGACCAATGAACCAAAAGCTCGTGCCAGAATACTCAGCATCGGGGCTTGTCCCGGTAGGAGGGATCACCATGACGACACGGCTTGCAAGGCTCTTTACCTCTCACCCGGCCAAGGTGGGCGAGACCTATTTCAGCCATATGGCCTTCGCGGCGTGGTTCTGCTCGCGCCTGTTCATGGCGGCGTTCGCCGCGCTCATTCACGCTTTCTTGCCGTTTGTGTTTGAGACTACGGCCAGCCGAATCGTTCGCGAGCTCTATGAGCGCACGCACAGCAGAGGCACACACCCAATCAAGGAGCCTGCGGCTCGCATGGATCGCGCCTGAGGGAAGATTAAGCGATGTGCCGGTGGGCGGCCTATCTTGGCGAAGCGGTCTTTCTCGAAGACATCGTCACGGCACCCTGCCATTCGCTGATCGCCCAGAGCCATTGCGCCCAGGAAGCCAAGTCGCCGACCAATGGCGATGGCTTTGGTCTCGCCTGGTACGGTGATCGGCGCGAACCGGGTCTCTATCGCGACATTCTGCCGGCCTGGTCCGATCCCAATCTGAAGAGCCTGTGCCGGCAGATCAAATCCGGCCTGTTTCTCGCCCATGTGCGCGCCTCGACCGGCGGCGCCACCAGCCGCATGAACTGTCATCCCTTCACTGCCGGCCGCTGGTCGTTCATGCACAACGGCCAGATCGGCGGCTTCGAAAGAATCCGCCGCGCGCTGGAAAATTCGCTCTCTGACGCTGGCTTCGCCCAGCGCGAAGGCACCACCGATTCCGAACTCTTCTTTCTCCTGATGATCGACGAAGGTCTGGCGGGCGATCCGCAAGGCGCGGTGTCGCGCGCTACGGCGCGGGTGATCGATGCCTCGCGCCGCGCCGGCTTCGAACCGGCACTGAGACTTACCGCCGCCCTGTCGGACGGCGAATCGCTCCATGCGGTGCGCTATGCGACCGATGCCCACGCGCCGACGCTCTACACCTCCGTCTTCCGCAATGGCGGCGGGCGATGTCTTATGTCGGAGCCTTTCGACCGTGATGGCGGCGACTGGCAGCCGATCCCGCCCTCTAGCTTCGTCACCATCACCAGAGACGGCGTGACCATTCGTCCGTTTGCGCCCGAGCCGGCAAGGCTGGCGCTGGCCGTGTAGATCCCTCGCTATCGCGGCAATATCGCGCGACGGCGCCGACCTCAGCAGACCCTCGCAGCGCAATTCCGATCAAGCAACACCGGTCCTCGAATGCTGAACTCGGCTTGAAGACGCGCCGTAGCCCGCCATTTGGTGAGGCTGGCGCCGCTAGCAAGCCGGAGCATTGGTCATGAACCTCGTCTTTTCCTCCACCAGAGAATTGGCTGCCGCAATCCGCGACCGCAAGATTTCCGCCGTGGAAGCGCTGGACGCGCATTTGGCTGAGATCGACAGGCACAATGAGGCGGTCAACGCGGTCGTCACGCTCGACAGGGAAGGGGCTCGCACTCGAGCGAAGAAGGCCGACGAAGCGCAGGCGCGCGGCGACGCTCTTGGGCCGCTGCACGGCGTGCCGTTCACGCTGAAGGACACGCACGAAACACTTGGGATGAAAACCACGGTTGGCTTCCCGCCCTTCGCCGACTATGTCGCACGGCAGGACAGCCCGGTCGTTCTCAGGTTGAAGGCGGCCGGCGGCGTGCTGGTCGGCAAGACAAATGTCGCAACGATGCTGGTCGACTGGCAGTCGAACAATCCGCTGTTCGGCCGCACCAATAATCCATGGGATCTCTCGCGCACCGCCGGCGGTTCCAGCGGGGGAGCGGCGGCAGCACTTTGCGCGGGCATGACACCATTCGAGATCGGCACCGACATGCAGGATTCGATCCGCCTGCCTGCAGCCTTTTGTGGCATCTACGGCCTCAAGCCGACCGAGCATCGCGTCTCCCTGGCCGGCGCCTTTCCCGATCCCGCCGATGCGCCGCGCAGCGTGCGGCTGATGTCCTGTATCGGTCCGCTGGCCCGCAACGTCGAAGATCTGGCGCTGATCCTGGGGATCATAGCAGGGCCGGATGGCAGCGACACCGATCTTGCGCCGGTGCCTGTCGAGGGCCCGCCGGAGGTTGATCCCAAGACCCTGCGCATCGCTTTCGCGCCGGCCTTTCCGGGCTTTCCGGTAGCCGGCGAGATCAGGGCCGCGGTCGAAAGTCTGGCCGAGCAACTCAAGTCTGCGGGGGCAGCCGTCGAGGAGGCAAGACTGCCGACGCTCGACCTGCATGACGATCTGACGCAAGGCGGCGCGCTGATCGGCATGATGCTAGAGGCTGCGCAGCCGGAGCCGCCAGAAGAACCGACACCGGTCTCGCGCTGGTTCGAGGCGCTCGCCCGCCGCGACCAGTCAATCCTTGCCTGGGACCGGTTTTTCGAAGGTTGCGATGTCTTGCTTTGCCCCGTCGCCATGACCACGGCCTTTCCGCATTGCGAGCCGGGAACACCGATCAAGGTCGATGACAGGGAGCAGAGCTACTGGCTGCTGCCGGCCTACGGCGCGGTGTTCAACTATAGCGGCCATCCGGCACTGTCGCTGCCCTGCGGGCAGGACCGCGACGGCCTGCCCATCGGCCTGCAACTGGTCGGCCGCCGCTGGTCCGAATCGCGGCTGCTTGGCATCGCCAAGGCGATGGCGCCGCTGACCGGCGGCTTTCGCCGGCCGCCAGATTATTGAGCAAACCGCGTCAGCCCATAAGGCTCAAGCAGCGGGTCGCGCGCGTCGTCGAGGATTTCCCGGGCGGCGAACAGGCCGACCGCAGGCGCCAGCGTGATGCCGGAATGCATGACCGCGACATAGAGGCCGCCCACGCCTTGAGCCCGCCCGATGATCGGAAAGCCGTCGATCGGCGTCGGCCGGTAGCCGACGGTGCGGAAATCCAGTTCCAGCCCGCCGGCGTCGCGCAGCATGCTCTTCATCGCCGCATACAGCTCGCGGGCGGTGGCTTCGGCATCCAAGCCCGGATCGGCGCCGCCGAAATCCGAACCGGCGATGATGCGGCCCTCGGCAGTCTGGCGCATATGCAGCCGATCGCCGATCACCAGGCCGTTGAGCAGCCTTTCGTAGGGGCGTGAGTGGACGATCAGGCCGGGCGGCGTCTCGATCGGCAGTTTTATCCCGGCCGTCGCAGCGATTGCCGGAGAGCCGGCGCCGGCCGCGATCACCACCTCGTCGGCGGCAATCCGTCCGCCTGACGTATCCACGCCGGTAATCCTACCATTGGTCTGTATCAGCGCGGTGACTGTCGTGCCGGTCATCACCCGCGCGCCAAGCCGCTCGGCGTCGGCCAGCAGCGTCTGCGTGGCCGCGACCGGCTCGGCCACGCCCTCCTCAGCGACGTGAAGGGCGAAATCGGGAAGCTCGGTCAAATTGGGTTCTATACGTGCGGCTCCCACGCGGTCGACGCGCTCGATGCCGTAGCCCCAGGCAGAATGCTCGACGGCATAGGCCTCCAACTTGGCCGGCGGCAGGTCCCAGCACAGGCCGCCGCACCATTCCAACGGAATGTCGGGCACGTCATGCGCAAGCCGCGTCCATTCGGCCATCGAACGGGTGCGCAGCCGGAAATACGCTTCTGGATTGCCCCAACTGGCATTGATCCAGGCAAAGGAATTCGGCGTCGCGACGCCGCCGGCGCCGCTGTCGGCAATGACCGTCACCTTCGCGCCGGCCTTCGCCAGATGCCAGGCGATGGACGCGCCGATGATGCCGGCGCCGACGACGATGACTTGCTTGGCTGCGCTCATCGATGGTCCTTTGTCGAATCGGGTCTTCTGATGTCGTTGCGGCAACCCTATCTCAAGACCGGGCAACTGCCCAAAACTGTTCGACAGGCCACAAAAGCGCTGCTAGAAGCCCGCGCACCACATGGGATTCCATAAATTGGCTGAAGACATCACGAACGCGGTGGCGCGCCGCCGCACTTTCGCGATCATCGCGCATCCGGACGCCGGCAAGACGACCCTGACCGAAAAGCTGCTGCTGTTCGGCGGCGCCATCCAGCTTGCCGGCGAGGTCAAGGCCAAGAAGGATCGCATCCAGACCCGGTCGGACTGGATGAAGATCGAGCGCGAGCGCGGCATCTCGGTCGTCACCTCGGTGATGACCTTCGAGTATGAGGACAATGTCTTCAATTTGCTCGACACGCCCGGCCACGAGGATTTCGCCGACGATACCTATCGCACGCTGTCGGCGGTCGACGCGGCGGTCATGGTCATCGACGCCGCCAAGGGCATCGAGCCGCGCACGCTAAAACTGTTCGAGGTCTGCCGGCTGCGCGATATCCCGATCATCACCTTCGTCAACAAGATGGACCGCGAAAGCCGCGACCCGTTCGAGATCCTCGACGAGATCGAGCAGAAGCTGGCGTTGGACACCGCGCCGATCACCTGGCCGATCGGCCGCGGCAAAACCTTTTCCGGCACCTACCACCTGGCGCTGAACGCCGTGCGAAAGGGCGACGCGGAGAAGGAACGCACGCCGGTCAATGGTCCCGATTCCAACCGCGTCGCCGGGCTGTTGCCGGAGAACGAGCGCGAAGCCTTCATCGAGGAGCTCGAGCTGGCGCGCGAAGCCTGCCGTCCGCTCGACATCGACTCGTTTCGCGAGGGCCATCTGACGCCGGTCTATTTCGGCTCGGCGCTGCGCAATTACGGCGTGCGCGACCTGATCGAAGCGCTTGGCGCCTACGGGCCGCCGCCGCGCGCGCAGGACGCCGACACCCGCAAGGTCGAGGCGACCGAGGACAAGATGACCTCCTTCGTCTTCAAGATCCAGGCCAATATGGACCCCAACCACCGCGACCGTATCGCCTTCGTCCGCGTCTGCTCGGGCAAGCTCGAGCGCGGCATGAAAGCCAAACTGGTGCGCACGGGAAAGCCGATGAGCCTGTCGGCGCCGCAATTCTTCTTCGCCCGCACCCGCGTCACTGCCGACGAGGCCTTTGCCGGCGACGTCGTCGGCATCCCCAACCACGGCACGCTGCGCATCGGCGACACACTGACCGAGGGCGAGGAGATACTTTTCCGCGGCGTGCCGAATTTCGCGCCGGAAATCCTGCGCCGCGTCCGCCTCGGCGACGCGATGAAGGCCAAGAAGCTGAAGGAAGCGCTGCACCAGATGGCCGAGGAAGGCGTCGTGCAATTGTTTTCGCCGGAGGACGGTTCACCGGCCATCGTCGGCGTCGTCGGCGCGCTGCAACTCGACGTGCTGAAGGAACGGCTGAGCATCGAGTACACGCTGCCCGTCGATTTCGAGATGTCGCGCTTTTCGGTCTGTCGCTGGATATCGGCTGACGACAAGGCCGAGATGCATCGCTTCATCGAGGCGCATCGCGGCGACATTGCCCGCGACCTCGACCACGATCCGGTGTTCCTGGCCCAGCACGCCTTTTCGCTCAACTACGAGGCCGAACGCTGGAAGGCGATCCGCTTCGCCGCGGTCAAGGATTATCAGGTCCGCGACAAGGCGGCTTGAGCTGCGGCCCTCCCTTCCCCCCTTGTGGGGGAAGGTGGATCGGCGCGCAGCGCCGAGACGGAAGAGGGGTGTTGGAAGAAACTCGGCGTGAAACGTCGAAGGGTTCTAGGCGTTTACCTCTTCAAGGTAGCGATCCTTCCAGCACCCCTCATCCGACCGAGCTTCGCTCGGCCACCTTCTTCCACAAGGGGAGAAGGGGAGGTCGCCTTCCCTCAGCCCTTGGCTGCCTCTTCGATCTTGGCGATGTCGATCTTGGTCATTTGCATCATCGCCTGCATGACACGGCCGGCCTTTTCTGTGTCGGGGTCCTGCAGCAGCCTCGGCAATTGCTCCGGCACGACCTGCCAGGAGACGCCGAATTTGTCCTTCAGCCAGCTGCACTGGCTGGGCTCGCCACCGCCCTCGATGAGCCTGTCCCAGAAATAGTCGACCTCCTCCTGCGTCTTGCAGTCGATGGAGAGCGAGACTGCCTCGGTGAACTTGAATTGCGGCCCGCCGTTGAGCGCCTGGAACTGCACGCCGTCGAGCTCGAAATAGGTCACCAGCACCTTGCCCTCATTATCGCCGCTGCCCTTGGGCCAGCGCATCACGCTCAGCACCTTCGAGTTCTTGAAGATGGAGATGTAGTGGTTCATGGCCTCTTCGGCCTGGTCGTCGAACCACAGGCAGGGGGTGATCTTTTGCATTTGCTTGCTCCTCGGGCTGTTTTCGGTTGCTATCACGGTGAAACGGCTGGCTCCGAGAATGCTGCCATCCTCTTGCCGTTTGCCCAAGGACGGCTGCTCGGCACGCAATCCGACAGTGGTATCGAAATTTTCGAAAGAATCTGGCGCGGCGCAAAATTGTGGCCAGACCAGGCGTCGGCGTCTATAACGCCTGCGGTCGAATTCAGCGCCGCCGCGCTCCCATCGAGCGTCGCCGGCCAGTCAAGGAAAATTCATGCCTGCCTATCGCTCCCGCACCACCACCCATGGCCGCAACATGGCCGGCGCCCGCGGCCTGTGGCGCGCCACCGGCATGAAGGATTCCGATTTCGGCAAGCCGATCATCGCCGTAGTCAATTCCTTCACCCAGTTCGTTCCGGGCCATGTCCATTTGAAGGACCTCGGCCAGTTGATCGCCCGCGAGATCGAGAAGGCCGGCGGCGTGGCCAAGGAGTTCAACACCATCGCTGTCGACGACGGCATCGCCATGGGCCATGACGGCATGCTCTATTCGCTGCCGTCGCGCGAGCTGATCGCCGACTCGGTCGAGTACATGGTCAATGCCCACTGCGCCGACGCCATGGTCTGCATCTCCAATTGCGACAAGATCACGCCGGGCATGCTGATGGCGTCGCTGCGCCTCAACATCCCGACAGTCTTCGTCTCCGGCGGGCCGATGGAAGCCGGCAAAGTGGTGCTCGCCGGCAAGACGCAGGCGCTCGATCTGGTCGACGCCATGGTC
Organism: Mesorhizobium sp. WSM4841; assembly: GCF_055811515.1. NCBI lineage: Bacteria > Pseudomonadati > Pseudomonadota > Alphaproteobacteria > Hyphomicrobiales > Phyllobacteriaceae > Mesorhizobium > Mesorhizobium sp. WSM4841. Next base: position 202,367 of record NZ_JBVVQC010000002.1, on the reverse strand, counting down.
GCTGCCGCTGACGACAAGATCTCCGACGAGGACGTAAAGACCATCGAGCGCTCGGCTTGCCCGACCTGCGGCTCCTGCTCGGGCATGTTCACCGCCAATTCGATGAACTGCCTGACCGAGGCGCTTGGCCTTTCGCTGCCCGGCAACGGTTCGACGCTGGCAACGCACGCCGACCGCAAGCGGCTGTTCGTGGAGGCCGGCCATCTGATCGTCGATCTCGCCCAGCGCTACTACGAGCAGGACGACGACACGGCGCTGCCGCGCAGCATCGCCTCGAAGGGCGCCTTCGAGAATGCGATGACGCTCGACATCGCCATGGGCGGCTCGACCAACACCGTGCTGCACATCCTGGCTGCCGCGCATGAGGGCGAGGTCGATTTCACCATGGAGGACATCGACCGGCTGTCGCGGCGCGTTCCGGTGCTGTGCAAGGTTGCGCCGGCCAAGGCCGACGTCCATATGGAGGACGTCCACCGCGCCGGCGGCATCATGGCGATCCTCGGTCAGCTCGACAACGCCGGACTGATCAACCGCGACCTGCCAACCGTGCACACCGCAAGTCTCGGCGAAGCGCTCGACCATTGGGATATCTCGCGCACGTCAAGCCAGAACGTTCGCGATTTCTTCCTTGCGGCACCAGGCGGCGTGCCGACGCAAGTCGCCTTCAGCCAGGACCGGCGCTGGGACGATCTCGACACGAACCGCGAAACCGGCGTTATCCGCTCGGTGGAGCATCCCTTTTCCAGGGACGGCGGCCTTGCCGTGCTCAAGGGCAATCTGGCACTGGACGGCTGCATCGTAAAAACCGCGGGCGTCGATGAATCGATCTTGAAATTCACCGGCCCGGCCAGGGTGTTCGAAAGCCAGGACGCCAGCGTCAAGGCGATCCTGTCCAACGAGATCAAGGCCGGCGATGTCGTCGTCATCCGCTACGAAGGGCCGCGCGGCGGCCCCGGCATGCAGGAAATGCTCTACCCGACCAGCTATTTGAAATCGAAGGGCCTCGGCAAAGCCTGCGCGCTGGTCACCGACGGCCGCTTTTCCGGCGGTACCTCCGGCCTGTCGATCGGCCATGCTTCTCCCGAGGCGGCGGAAGGCGGGCTGATTGGGCTGGTGCATGAGGGCGACACGATCGAGATCGATATCCCGAACCGCACCATCCGGCTTGCCGTCGACGATGCCGAACTGGCCGCCCGCCGCGCCGCGATGGAGGCAAAGGGAGCTGCCGCCTGGAAGCCAGAGGAAAAGCGCAAGCGCAAGGTGACGATGGCCTTGCGCGCCTACGCGTCGATGGCGACCAGTGCTGCAAAGGGTGCGGTAAGGTATGTGCCGGAATAGGTTCGCTTTTCCTTCTCCCCTTGTGGGAGAAGGTGGATTGGCGCGTAGCGCCAAGACGGTTGAGGGGTGCTGGACGGAGTGCCGCTGGTGCCAAGCTGGAGCACCCATCATCCGGCCGCGGAGCCTGTCCTCGGGCTTGCCGGAGGCAAGACCCGTGGGCGGCCACCTTCTCCCACAGGGGGAGAAGGGAGAGCCGCGGCTGAAGGTTCCGGCTTTTTGAACGAGGTGGCTTTAGATGGATTTTGACCTTATCGTCCGCGGCGGCACGCTGCCCGACGGCAGGATCGCCGATATCGGCATCATCGGCGAGACGATCGCGGCCATCGAGCCGGAGCTGAACGTTAGCGCGGGCACGGCGATCGACGCCCATGGCAATCTGATCTCGCCGCCTTTCGTCGATCCGCATTTTCACATGGACGCCACGCTCTCCCTGGGCATCCCGCGCATCAACACGTCGGGCACGCTTCTGGAAGGCATTTCGCTGTGGGGCGAGCTGAAGCCGCTGTTGACGCACGAAGCGGTGCGCGAGCGCGCGCTCGCCTATTGCGACTGGGCTGTCACAATGGGCCTGCTCGCCATCCGCACCCATGTCGATGTCTGCGATACCAGGTTGCTGGCGGTCGAAGCCCTGCTCGATGTGAAGAAGACGGTCGCGCCCTATATCGACCTGCAACTGGTCGCCTTCCCGCAGGATGGGTTTTATCGCTCGCCGACGGCGCGCGATAACACCATCCGGGCGCTCGACATGGGTGTAGACATCGTCGGCGGCATTCCGCATTTCGAGCGCACCATGGCCGACGGAACGCGTTCGGTGACGGAACTGTGCGAAATCGCGGCAAAGCGCGGCCTCATGGTCGACCTGCATTGCGACGAGACCGATGATCCGCTGTCGCGCCATATCGAACAACTGGCCTATGAGACGCAACGTCTCGGCCTGCAGGGCAGGGTCGCCGGCTCGCATCTCACTTCGATGCACTCGATGGACAATTACTATGTCTCGAAGCTGTTGCCGCTGATATCAGAGGCAGGCGTCTCGGCGATCCCCAATCCACTGATCAACATCATGCTGCAGGGTCGCCACGATACATTCCCCAAACGCCGCGGCCTGACGCGGGTCAAGGAAATGCTTGCCCACGGCATCCGCGTCGGTTGGGGTCAGGATTGCGTGCTTGACCCCTGGTATTCGCTGGGCACCGCCGACATGCTCGACGTCGCCTTCATGGGCCTTCACGTCGCCCAGATGTCGAGCCCGGCCGACATGGCACGCTGCTTCGACATGGTCACCAACGTCAACGCTGCCATCATGGGCCTCGACCATCTCGGCCTGGCGGTCGGCAAGCGCGCCAGTCTCGTCGTCCTCGATGCCGGCGATCCGGTCGAGGCCTTGCGTCTGCGTCCCGAGCGCCTCTGCGTCATCGCCAGGGGCAAGGTGGTGGCCGAGCGGGCCAGGCAGGAAACGCGGCTTTCGATCGCGGGACGGCCGGGAACAGTGAACCGCAGGCATCGCCGCCCACTTCACGACCAATAATTGGCAGGCCCGATAAGATGTTGAGCCTGCATCAGGCCGCACACGTCGATCAGATTGATAGGCCCTGATCTTAAGTCTACAGTCAGTCTCCACTTTTATGGCGAGGAGGACACGATGTGCCACAAGACGGCGATGGTGGTCGCGTTGGCGGCGACCTGTGCAGGCTGCATGACGGCCGAAGACCGTCGTGCCGCGGACGAGGCGAAATGCCGGTCCTACGGCTTCGTCAGGAAGAATGACGCCTTCGCCGAATGTCTGCAGCGCATCGATCTCGCGCGGCGCGCTGAGCTGAGAAGTGCGTCGGCTTTCGATCCTTGGGACCGGCCGGTGGTCTATCGTCCGGTCATCATTCGGCCACGGCCAAAGTAAGCGCAACCCTTAGCTTAGCCGCAGAGCGGCCATTCAAGCTGCGATCTGCGCCATAGGCCCAGCCGATTTCCGGCTCTGGTCTGGCCGGTCTCCCGATTTCCGCTCGTCAAAGCGGCTGCTTGCGTCTACGACGCTGCTCACCGAGCTTTCATGCGGGAGGAAGCGACATCGGCATGGCACAGCCACCAGCCCAGAATTCGACGATCAGGAACGTGCTTTTGGCCGGCATTCTGCTGATGCTGGCCGGCGATTTCCTGTTTGCGTTGAACGATGCGATGGGCAAATGGCTGGTCGCCAGCTTTTCCGTCGGCCAGGTCGTGCTGATCCGTTCCATCGGCGCGTTTTTCGTGCTCGGCCCGATGGTCGCGCGTCAAGGCACGGGCAAGCTGTTCCGCATGGAGCGCCTGGAACTGCAGGTCTTGCGCGTCGTCATGACGACGCTCGACACGGCGCTGTTCTATGCCGCCGTCGTCTACCTGCCGCTCGCCGACGTCATGAGCTTCTACATGGCCGGACCGATCTACGTGGCGGCGCTGTCGCACCTGTTGCTCGGTGAAAAGGTCGGCTGGCGCCGCTGGATGGCGATCCTGGTCGGCTTCTGCGGCGTGCTGATCATGCTCAAACCGTCCTCGGCCGCGTTTTCGCTATCGTCGACCTTCGCGCTGGCCGGAAGCATTTCATTCGCCTTCGCCATCATCCTCAACCGGCGGTTGCGTGGCACCAGCGACACCTCGCTGGTTACCTGGCAAACCATCGGCACGTTGCTGGTCGGCGGGTTTCTCACCATTGGCAACTGGCAGACGCCGTCCTCGCTCGATTTCGGTGCCATGCTGCTTCTTGGCGTCGTCTCCTGCGGCGCGCATCTGATGATCACCAGGGCGCTGAAGCTGGCGCCCGCTTCGACACTGGCGCCGCTGCATTACAGCCTGCTGCTGTGGGCCGTGATCTTCGGGCTGGCCTTCTTCGGCGACATGCCCGGCCCGCGCATCCTGATCGGCTCGGGCATCATCGTGCTGGCCGGCCTGTTCATCTTCCATCGCCAGAAAGTGGTCGACACGGTGCCGCCGGAAAACGTGCCGAAAGGCGTCAACTAGGGTCCAGATTTCTGGTACCTTAAGGTTCAGATTTTTTGGTACTTAACCCGCGCGCACCGCCGCCAGATGCCTTGAGAAGTCGGCCGTCTCCATCAGCGTCCTGCAGCGTGAAAAGCGACCGTCGGCATAGGCGCGGAAATCGTCGACCGGATTGCTGTTGGCAAGCTGGATCAGCCCCCACAGCGTCCACAAGAGATCGCACATCGCCTTGTAGATGACGATGCGGCCGCGCTCCGCCGGCGTTGGCTCGCCACCGAAATAGGCGCCTATCATCTCTTCCTCCTGCGCCGTATCAAACTGTCCTTCGACGCTGAGGTCGCCGAGATCCCAGAGCGGATCGTTCATGCCGGAATATTCCCAGTCGACGATCCACATCCTGTCGCCCGTATCGAGGAAGTTTTCGCACAGCGGGTCACAGTGGCAGGCGACGAGAGGCAGGGGATGCGCGGCTAGCGCCGAGCGCACGGTTTCCGCCTCGAGCACGACGTCGTGGTAACCGGCAGGCAGGGCGACGTCCTTGGTCGACAACACCTTCAGATAATCGTCGATCATCGCAAAAAGCTCGAAGCGGAAGGGAAATACCGCGCCGGATGTATGCAGTCTGCGAAAGGCCTTGCCGGCACGCGCCGGACTGCCCGGCCGGGTCTTGAATTTTTCCGGCGACATCGTCTCGGCGCCGACGACGAAACGCGTCACCATCACGCCTGTCTCGCCGTCGACATGCAGCAGCTCGGGGCTGACGCCGGCCTTGGCGGCTTCCCGTGCCGCCACCGCCTCGTTGGCGCGGTTGATATACTCCTCTGTGCCTTTGCCGGGAATCCGCAGGCAGACATCTCCAGCCCTGAAGACGAGGTTGGTGAGGCCGCCAAGCCGCTCCAGCGGTCCCTCGTAGCCGGCCAGCACCGGAATGGCTGCAAGCGCCGCGCGTGCTTCCTCGTTCACCATCGCTTCCGCCCCTTCACGTCTTTATTTGTGGCGACGACGGTTCCACAAATTTCGCCGTTTGGCTATCATCGGATGGTATGCGATTCACGCCAGCGCTGCGCCGTCCTGTCGGACGCGCAAGGGCGCTGCAGCACTTCGATTTTGCGGACAGGACTGCGATGGCGGACAGGAAAAATGAAGGCGCGCTCGCCGCGGCCTATGCAGCGAAGCGGCCTGAAGAAGTGGCGGCGCTCTACGACCGCTGGTCCGACACCTACGACGCCGACATGTCGGCGGCCGGTTATCGCCATCCGACCATCTGCCTTGCCCTGCTTGCCCGCCACCTGCCGCGCGGCGCGGCACCACTCCTCGATGCCGGCGCCGGCACCGGGCTCATCGGCGAGTGGCTGAAGATCGCGGGCTATTCGCAGGTCGAGGCGCTCGACATTTCCGAGGGCATGCTGGCCCAGGCAGCTCGCAAGGGCGTCTATTCGGCGCTTCACTGTCTGGCGCTCGGCGGACCGCTGCCTTTCGCGGATGACGCCTATGCCGGCATCATATCGGCCGGCGTCTTCACCTCGGGCCATGTCGGCGCCGAGGGGCTCGACGAACTGATCCGTATCTGCCGGCCGGGCGGGATAATCGTGCTGACGGTCAAGAACACGCTATGGGACGCCGGCTTTTCCGCACGGATCGCCGACCTCGAGGCGAAGGGCGTCGTTACGCGCGCCGAGGAGACGTCGCCCTATGTCTCCATGCCGGGCGAGGCCGACACGGTGCCCAGCCGCGGCCTCGTTCTGCGCGTGAGCTGATCATTCTTCCATTCCCCTCGTTAAGGTTCCCGTGCGCTCGATGCCACCAAAAGTGATACTGCTGGCGAAGCCAATTTGGCCGCGGCTAGACAATTGACAGCCCGAGTTTACAAGCAACATGTTGCCCCCGAACTGGGCTTATTTCCGACTTCGCCAGCAGTATCAAAAGTGCCCAAGAGGCGACCTCCTTTACGCCTCCGGGGAAGTCAGGCGGCTTGCAGCCGTCGGTGAAGGTGCGTCAACGCCGCCGTCTGTCCGACATTTCATTGGATTATCCTCCTCAGCACTGCCTTCACAGGGCCGGGCAGGAACCTGCTCAATCGCGACCGCAGACCTCTCGACCTTCTGCGCGACACTCCGGGAATGCACGGGAGCTGCTCGATATACTCTGGCCTTTCGGGGCGATCGATCTCGGGCGATGCGTCCGTAATGGGCGAGGAGAGCAGTGGCTGACTCCGCCCTTTGATAGCAACCAGGGTGATGCGATCCCTCCAGACGACATGCCTGTCCCCTCCTGCAGCCAGCGGCCAGTTGGGATTATGATACTCGTAGGGGTTCAAGCACTCGTAGACGGACGTGAAGCCCACGTGTCGGAGTAGGTTGCAGAGCGATGCACGCGTGAAGAGGAAGGCCTTCGGGTTGTCGAGCGAGTTCCAGAGCTCTGCCAGCTTCTCCTCGGAGGTCGCATCAGTATCGTGTTCCTTGCCATACCTGCCCCAGTAGGTCTTCCCCTTCCAAGTGTACGACGCTTCGTCGCTGAGGCTGATATGGGTATCGATTATTGATATCTTTCCGCAAACCTTCGAGATTCTCTCCACGAAGTCCATGACATCCGGAGCATCCAAGTGATAAAGGATCCCCAAACATAGAACAACATCGAAACGACCATGGCGCTCCTCGTCGAGGTTGCGCACGTCATTTAGGGCGAGTTCGAGGTTGTCCAGGGAGAGTACCTCCTTAGCGAAGTGCACCTTCTCAAGGTTCGCCTCCCGACCCTCGATGGCGAGCACGTCGGCCCCATGGAGCGCGAACTCGATCCCGTATTGCCCCTCGAGACACGCCAGGTCCAGAACGCGAAGCTTCTCCAACGGCTTCCCCGCAAGATCTGCAGCGATCTGCACGAAGCGCCTCAATCGGGCGTCCCAGTGCGGCTCATCGAACGTGTCAATTTGATCGGCCAGATGGATGGAACCTGCCGTCCAGGGGCCGAACCTTTCGATAATCTTCTGCTTTTTCTCCTTGATTTCGTTTATTTGCATATTGTGCCCTCGTCATAGAAAAACAGTCTCGAACGTGTAGACTCCAGGGGAAATGCTAGACAAGTTTCAGGAAAAGTGAATAGGATGTTATCCTCAGTAACCCTAGAGCGGTTCTCGATCTGACGCACGGACTCAAGCTCAATGCTTATAGGCGCCGGCTTTTCCGCACGGATCGCCGACCTCGAGGCGAAGGGCGTCGTTACGCGCGCCGAGGAGACGTCGCCCTATGTCTCCATGCCGGGCGAGGCGGACACCGTGCCCAGCCGCGGCCTCGTTCTGCGCGTGAACTGATCTAGGCTCCGATTCTTGCTCCCGCCGGATCGTAAAGCGGCTCGAGATGGATTTTTGCCGGCGTCCGTTCCATCGCCACCACCAGCTCGTAGTCGCCGGAGGCGAGGAAATCGTCGCTGACGCCGTCGGCGTTGCGCACATAGCCGTAGCCGATGTTCTTGCCGACCGTGTAGCCATAGCCGCCGCTGGTCAGGTAGCCGACCGGCTCGCTGTTGCGCAAGATCGTCTCGCGCCCGAGCAGCACGATTTCGCAATCATCGACGGTGAAGCCGGCAAAGCGTTTTTTCAGCGCGGCGCCGCTGATCTCTTCCAGCGCCCGCCGCCCGAGAAAATCGGTATTCTTGCGGAGCTTCACCGCCCAGCCGAGGCCGGCCTCCTGCGGCGTGTCGTTGGGCGTAATGTCGGAGCCCCAGGCGCGGTAGCCTTTTTCCAGCCGCAGCGATTCCAGCGCCCGGTAGCCGACCGGGCGGATGCTGTGCTTCTCGCCCGCCGCCATCAGCGCGTCGAAGATCTCGCCCGTTGCCGCGATCGGCACATGCAGCTCCCAGCCGAGCTCGCCGACATAGGTGACGCGCAGCGCCCGGACTGTGTGGCCGGCGATCGAGATTTCCCGCACATGTCCGAACGGGAACGCGGTGTTTGACACATCCGCATCGGTCACCGCAGCCAGCACGTCGCGGGCGCGCGGCCCCATCAGCGACAGCGTGCCGAAATCCTCGGTGACATCGGTGAGCGTCACGTCGAGCTCGTTGCCGACATGGTCGCCGATCCACGAGAAGTCATGCGTCCTAAAACCGGTGCCGGTGACGACGTAGAATCGTTCTTCGCCGAGCCGAGCCACGGTCAGGTCGGCCTCGATGCCGCCGCGCGTGTTGAGAAGCTGCGTGTAGGTCAGCCGGCCGACCGGCTTGGCGACGTCGTTGGCGCAGATCCAGTCGAGCGCCTTCAGCGCGTCCGCCCCGGTCAGTTCATATTTGGCGAAGGACGACTGGTCGAAGATGCCGACGTTCTCGCGCACGTGCCGGTGCTCGTCGCCGACCGGCAAAAACCAGCTCTGCCGGCCCATCGAATAGATGTCCTTCGGCTCGACGCCTTCGGGCGCGAACCAGTTCGGCCGCTCCCAACCGAGTTTGGAGCCGAACACGGCGCGATGCTTTTGCAGCCGTTCGTAGAGCGGCGACACGATCCGTGGCCGGCCCGTGACATACTCCTCATGCGGGAAGCCGATCGTATAGTGCTTGCCATAGGCTTCCAGCGTGCGGTCGCGGACCCATAGCCGGTCGCGGTGCAAGTCGGAAAAGCGTCTGATATCGACCACCCACAGATCGAGTGGCGCCTCGCCGTCGACCACCCACTGCGCCAGCACCCAGCCGGCGCCGCCGCCCGCCGCGATGCCGAAGGCGTTGAAGCCGGCGCCGACGAACATGTTGGCGCATTCGGGTGCCACGCCGAGAATGAAATTGCCGTCCGGCGTGAAACTCTCCGGCCCGTTGATCATCTGCTTGACGCCGACGGTTTCGAGCGCCGGAACCCGCGCGATCGCCTGGTTCATATGCTGCTCGAAATGATCGTAATCGTCGTCGAACAGCCGGAACTCCCAGTCATCAGGGACATCACCGCCGGGAAGATCGGTCGTCCAGGCTTGCGGGTTCGGCTCATAGCCGCCCATCACCAGCCCGCCGACCTCCTCCTTGAAATAGATGCGCCGGTCGGGGTCGCGGATCGTCGGCGCATCGGTCGCCAACCCGTCTATTCTTTCGGTGATGATGTACTGGTGCTTGACCGGCTGCAGCGGCACATTGATGCCGGCTAGCGTACCCACCTGGCGCGCCCATTGCCCGGCACAGTTCACCACCTTGTCGCAGGCGATATCGCCCTTGTTGGTCTTTACCGCGGTGATGCGGCCATCCTGTATGTCGAAGCCGGTGACGCGGATATCCTCGAACAGCCTGGCACCGTGCATGCGAGCGCCTTTGGCCAGCGACTGCGTGATATCGGAAGGGCTTGCCTGGCCGTCGGTCGGCAGCCAGCTGGCGCCGACGAGATCGCCGGTTTCCAGCAGCGGCCACATTGTCTTGACCTCGGCCGGTGACAGCAACTGCATATCCATGCCGAAGCTTTTCGCCGTCGTCGCCAGCCTCTTGTACTCGATCCAGCGGTCGGCATTGGTGGCGAGCCTGAGGCACCCGGTCATCTTCCAGCCGGTGGCCAGCCCGGTTTCGGCTTCCAGCCCCTTGTAGAGATCGACCGAATATTTGAGCACGCGGGTGATAGAGGCCGACGAGCGCAACTGCCCGACCAGCCCCGCCGCATGCCAGGTGGAGCCCGAAGTCAGCTTGCCCTGTTCCAAAAGTACGACATCGGCCTTGTGGTCACGCGCCAGATGATAAGCCGTCGAACAGCCGATTATGCCGCCGCCGATGACGACGATCTCGGCGTGGGCGGGCAATTTCATGATTTCTGTCCGTATTTTGTTCGGTAGTTTTCCAGCGCGGCATCGAGCCGCGTCAGGTTTTCGTCGGTATAGGCAACGTAGTCGATGCCGGGCGCGTCGAGATAAAGTTCGGAAACCATGCTCCACATCGCCTCGCGCAGCAGCGATGCGCATTGCATGGCCGCATGTGAGCGGCGGATCGCCTCATCCGGCTCCTTCATGAAATAGGCGGTCAGGAAGGCGAATGACTCCTCGTCGTTCATGCTGGCGTTCGATGCGACACCGGCAAGGTCGAACATCGCCGTGTTGAAGCCGGCATACTCAAAATCGATCAGCCACAGCCTATGGCCATCGTCGAGGATATTAGCCGGCAAAAGGTCATTGTGACCGAAGACGATCGGCAGCAGTTTCTGCGCCCGTTCGAGCTCGTCCGCAAGTGTCAGCAGCCGCGGCAGCTCGCTTCGCATGCGGCTACCGGCTTCCTCCAGCGTGCGCGCATAGTCGCGGATGACATGGAATACCCAGAACATGAAGCCGGCGCCGGAGACATGATTGGGCATCTCCCGATGGAAGCCGCGCATCAGGGCGGCAACGCGGCCGATATTGGCGCGTACGTCCTCGGCGACAAAAGTCTTGGCGCCGAGAAACTCCGTCACCAAGATGCCGGGCTCGGAATAGCGGACAGCCGGCGCGAAGCCGGCGGCATGGGCCGCGCGCGCGGTCATCACCTCGCGCTCGCGAAAGACGTGGTGGAACGGAAAGTCCTGGCCGAAGCGGACGACATGCCGTCCGACCGCGTCCTCGACCAGATAGTTGGCGTTGCTTAGGCCGCCCGGCAGCGGCGCGATCTCGATGCTGCCAGTCCAGCAGGGCAGGGCGCGGATGCGGTCCTCGGCGGTCACGGGTCCATCTCTCATTGCGCGGGGTTCAAGGCGCCACGGGGGACACAAAGCTGGCGGCCGGCAGGAGGGCGAAATGCGAAGTTCTCGTCGGTGCGGGATCCCGGGATCGGTATCCCGCACCGCACCGACGAGCCCCTGTGCCGGGTTCTTCGACTCCGGCATCCGCCCCCGCGGATTCGAAAAATTCCTTTTCCCTTGCGCCAGACGACTTTCCAGCCGTTCGGGCAGGCGAATCTTGGTGCGGCTCTGCCATCGTTCTCCCGTGGCAGTTCCGAGCCTGTCACGAAACCAGTGTCACGCCATGTGATCCGGCTTGTCAACGAAAACTTGTGGCTTTTTGCCCGAAACCACAAGGATTTCTTGTAAGCTGTGGCCGATTTGCCTTAGAAGCGGTCAGCAGCGCAACAATCCGATTGGGCGAACCCGATGATCCATTCGAAGCGGCATGGCGAAATCCTGCGTCTCTTGCATGAAGAGGGCACTGTCACCATCGCCAGTCTGGCCGACCGGCTGGGCGTCTCGCTGGAGACCGTGCGCCGCGACGTCAAGCCGCTGACCAGTGACGGTTCGATCCTGAAGATGCATGGCGCAGTCGGCCTGCCGTCGATGGCCGGCGAGGCGCCGTTCGAGCGGCGCATGCGCGAGAATGCCGATGCCAAGCGCGCCATCGCCCGCATCGTTGCCGCGACCATCCGCGACGGCGAATCGATCATGCTCGACACCGGCACCACCACCTCTTTCCTGGCCCGCGAGCTGCTCGGACACCGGCGGTTGACGGTGGTTACCAATTCCTCCGACATCGCCCGCACGCTGGCCACCGTCAACGGCAACAAGGTCTACATGGCCGGTGGCGAATTGCGCAGCGATTCGGGCGCCGCCTTCGGCGTCTCGGCGATCGAATTCGTCAGCCGCTTTTCCGTCAGCCATGCGGTGATCTCCACCGGCGCGGTCGATGCCGTCACGGGCGTGATGGACTATGATCTGGAAGAGGCGGAATTCGCCCGCATGGTGCTGTCGCGCGGCCAGCGCTCGCTCGTCGTCACCGACCACACCAAGTTCGGTCGCCAGGGCCTGGTCCAGGTCTGCGGCCTCGACGGTTTTTCCGAACTCGTCACCGATCGGCCGCCGCCGCGCGCCATCGCCGCCGCCCTTGGGCAAGCGGGCGCACGGCTCAGCATTGTCGGCGACGAAAGCGGGATCTGATCTGACCAGAGCAGTAAAGCGGTGGGCGGCTTTTCTTCCTTACCGTCCCGGTGTTTAGTCCGGTCATGGCCTTCACAATCCGTCAATTGCAGTTCTTCATCGCCGTCGCCGAGCAAGGCACGGTGTCTGGCGCCGCCCAGAACCTGTCCATCTCGCAATCGTCGGTCACCGAGGCGATCAAGGAGCTCGAAGGCGATCTCGGCGTCGAACTGTTCGAGCGCCATCCGCGCGGCCTCAACATCACCCACAAGGGCCATCAGTTCCTGCGCCATGCGACAAAGATCCTTGCCGACGTTTCCGATGCGCGCCGCGCCTTCTTCGGCGAGCAAGCGGCGGCGGGCGGCCGGCTGCAGCTCGGTGTCACCTCGCTGGTCGCCGGCTATGTGCTGTCCGACCTTCTCGCCCGCTATCGTCGCGCGTATCCGGGCGTCGAGATCTCGGCCATCGAGGACAATGGCGATTACCTCGAACATCTCCTGATCGGCGGCAAGCTCGACATCGCCGTTATGGTCACCTCGAACCTGCGCGACCGCACCGCCTTGCAGTCCGAAATTCTCGAAGTCTCGGCCTACCGGCTATGGCTGCCGCTCGGCCACCCGCTGGCCGGCGCCGACATCATCGGCATTGGCGACATCGCCTCGGAGCCGCTGATCATGCTGACCGTCGACGAGATCGAAGAGAATACCGGAAAACTGCTGGCGGCGATCGGCGCCAAGCCGCATGTCGCCTTCCGCACCCGCTCTGTCGAAGCGGTGCGCAGCCTCGTCGCCACCGGCGCCGGTGTGGCGTTGCTGCCCGACCTCGTCTACCGGCCATGGTCGCTCGAAGGCGACCGCATCGAATCGCGCGATATTTCGGGCTCCTTGCCGGTGGTCCAGGTCGGCATGGTCTGGCGGCGCGGCTCCGGCCTGCCGCAGGCCGCACGCGACTTCATCGGGCTTGCCCAGTCCCAGCGCATGGTCCGTCAGCGGCCGGAGAAGATTGGACGTTAATCTATCGGAAAAACCGATATCGCCTTTCTGATAAATGAATTTGCGAAACCGGGAATTTCACAGCACCTTCATGATCGGGACCAAGCCGCCACGACAGGGCGGCGCCCCTTAGAGTCGCGCATGTTCCTTTCCGAAAACCGGAACCGGTTTTCGGGGTCATCCGCCAAAATGGGAGATCGACGATGAATTCATTCCTGAAGTCATGCACTGCATTGACGGTCGCGCTGACCTTCTCCGGCCAGGCGATCGCTCAGGTGACGGAACTCGGCAAGGGCGAAGGCCAGGTCAACATCGTCGCTTGGCCCGGCTACATCGAGCGCGGCGAAACCGACAAGGGCTACGACTGGGTCACGTCCTTCGAGAAGGACACAGGCTGCAAGGTCAACATCAAGACCGCCAACACATCCGACGAGATGGTCGCGCTGATGAACGAGGGCGGATTCGACCTCGTTACCGCCTCGGGCGACGCTTCGCTGCGCCTCGTCGCCGGCAAGCGGGTCCAGCCGATCAACACCGATCTCATCCCGAGCTGGAACACGGTCGACGACCGGCTGAAGGATGCGCCGTGGTTCACTGTTGGCGGCGTCCACTACGGCGTCCCCTACCAGTGGGGACCGAATGTGCTGATGTACAACACCGAGGTGTTCAAGGAAGCGCCGAAGAGCTGGAACGTCGTCTTCGAGGAGATGACCTTGCCCGACGGCAAGTCGAATAAGGGCCGCGTCCAGGCCTATGACGGGGCGATCCACATCGCCGATGCCGCCAACTATCTGATGTTTCACAAGCCGGAGCTAGGCATCAAGGATCCCTACGAGCTGACCGAGGATCAGTACAAGGCCGCCCTCGATCTCTTGCGCGTCCAGCGCACGCTGGTCGGACGCTACTGGCATGACGCCGCCATCCAGGTCGACGATTTCCAGAACGAAGGCGTCATTGCTTCCGGTTCATGGCCCTACCAGGTCAACACGCTGGCTGCCGCCAAGAAGCCGGTCGCTTCGACCGTTCCTCAGGAAGGCGTCACCGGCTGGGCCGACACGACCATGCTGGCGGCCGAGGCGGCCAACCCGAACTGCGCCTATATGTGGCTGGAGCATTCGCTGTCGCCGAAAGTGCAGGGCGATGTCTCCGCCTGGTTCGGCTCGCTGCCGGTGGTGCCGGCTGCCTGCAAGGGCAACGAACTGCTCGGTGACGAAGGCTGCAAGACCAACGGCTACGACAATTTCGAAAAGATCAAGTTCTGGAAGACGCCGGTGTCGAAGTGCGCCACCCAGAACGATCAGTGCGTGCCTTACTATCGCTGGGTGTCGGACTATATCGGCGTCATTGGCGGACGGTGAGTTCCCTTACCCTCCCCCTTGTGGGGAGGGTCGACGCGCAGCGTCGGGGTGGGGGTCCGCTCGGCAGTTCTTGCCAAATAACCCCACCCGCGGGCTTCGCCGCGACCTCCCCACAAGGGGGAGGTAGGGCGTCGCGCAAGTTCGCTGGCCCCGCCCCCTATCCGTGGCGGCGCCGGCGACGTCAACACATCAAACCGGCAACAGACTGACAGCCCATGACAGCAGCCGTTTCCTTCCAAAAAGTCTCGCGCCATTTCGGCAGCGTGCGCGCCGTCGATATGGTCGATCTCGACATCGTGCCGGGCGAGTTCTTTGCCATGCTTGGACCTTCGGGTTCCGGCAAGACAACCTGCCTACGTCTGATCGCCGGCTTCGAGCAGCCGACATCGGGCTCGATCTCCATCTTCGGCGAACGTGCCGAAGGCGTTCCGCCCTATCGCCGCAACGTCAACACCGTCTTCCAGGACTACGCGCTGTTTCCGCATCTGAACGTGCTCGACAATGTCGCCTACGGGCTGATGGTCAAGGGCGTCGGCAAGCTCGAGCGGCAGAAGGCGGCCGAGGAGGCATTGTCGCTGGTGCGGCTTCCCGGCTACGGTGCCCGCCGTCCGGGCCAGCTTTCCGGCGGCCAGCGCCAGCGCGTCGCGCTCGCCCGCGCCCTGGTCAACCAGCCCAAGGTGCTTTTGCTCGACGAGCCGCTTGGCGCGCTCGACCTCAAGCTGCGCGAGAACATGCAGGAGGAGCTGAAGTCGCTGCAGAAGGCGCTCGGCATCACCTTCGTCTTCGTCACCCACGACCAGGGCGAGGCCCTTTCGATGGCCGATCGCGTCGCCGTCTTCAACGACGGCAAGATCATGCAGATCGGCACGCCGGAGGACATCTACCAGCGCCCGAAGACGCGCTTCGTCGCCGATTTCGTCGGCTCGTCCAATGTGCTGCCGCCGGACTTCGTCCAGCGTTATTCCGGCCAGCATCGCTGGGGCAGCCTGCGGCCTGAATCCATTCGCATCGGCCGGGCTGCCAAGGGCGACGGCGTTGCCGCTCGTCTCGTCTCGACCAATTATCTCGGCGCCACGACCAGACTGGCGCTCGACGCCGACGGGTTGAGATTGCATGCGATCGTGCCGGCCGGTGCGACATTGCCGAAGGAAGGTGAGGCGGTCATGCTCACCTTCAACCGCGAGCACCTGCATTTGATGGATGAGCCGGCATGATGGCGCTGAGGAAAGTCTTGGCTGACAGGCCAAGTGCGGCGCTTCATGGCGCCCCCCTCTGTCCTGCCCACTTTGCCATCACTTTGCATCTCGCCCACTTGGGGGGAGATCGGCAGCTTCGCCAGTGGCGCCTCTTCTGCAACGTTGGTGATTGGCGAAAGCAGTCGCGACAGCCAATCTCCCCCCTCGTGGGGGAGATGTCCGGCAGGACAGAGGGGGGCGCGAAGGATCGCGACCTGTCGAAGAAACCATGACTCTGACCGCGACCCAGGCAAAATCTGCCCCAGCCCTCCTTCCTCGCGCCGGCGGCCTGCGCGGCGCGCTGTTGGACCTGTTCTGGCGCAAGCCGAAGCTGCTGCTGCTCTTGATGCTGCTGCCGCCGGTGCTGTGGCTTGGCATCGTCTATATCGGCTCGCTGTTCGCGCTGCTCTTACAGAGTTTTTTCTCGATCGACGAATTCTCCGGCCTCATAAACCGGCAGTTCACGCTGAAGACCTATGGCGACCTGCTGCAGGCCGCCAATCTCGACATCATCCTGCGCACGGTAACGATGGCGGCTCTGGTCACGCTCGCCTCGGCGATCATCGCCTTCCCCATCGCCTATTACGCGGCGCGCTATGCGCGCGGCCGCTGGAAGGCGCTGTTCTATCTCGGCGTGATGCTGCCGCTGTGGTCGAGCTATCTGGTCAAGATCTACGCCTGGAAGCTCATCCTCGCCAAGGAAGGCATCCTGTCCTGGCTGCTCGCCAAGCTGCATCTTCTATGGCTGCTCGATGGCTGGCTGTCGCTGCCGATCGTCGGCGGCAATTCTCTGTCGGTGTCGTCCACCGGCACCTTCATCGTCTTCGTTTACGTCTGGCTGCCTTTCATGATCCTGCCGGTTCAGGCGGCACTTGAGCGCGTGCCCGGCAATCTGGTCGAGGCCTCGTCCGATCTCGGCGCGTCGCCCGGCCAGACCTTCCGCAATGTGCTGTTCCCGCTGGCGCTGCCGGGCATCGTCGCCGGTTCGATCTTCACCTTCTCGCTGACGCTCGGCGATTACATCATCCCGCAGATCATCGGCACCTCGCGCCTCTTCATCGGCCAGGCCGTCTATTCGCAGCAGGGCACCGCCGGCAACATCCCGCTCGCTGCCGCCTTCACCGTGGTGCCCATCGTCATCATGGGTTTCTACCTCTGGGGCGCCAAGCGCATGGGGGCCTTCGATGCACTCTGATGGCTCGCAATCCACCCCTCTCGGCTTGAAGATCGCTGCTGCCTGCGGTCTGCTGTTCCTGCATTTGCCGATCTTCCTGATCTTCGTCTATGCCTTCACGACCGAGGAAAAGAGCTTCGTCTGGCCGCCGCCGGGACTGACGACGCAGTGGTTCGCCGTCACCTGGAACCGCCCGGACGTGTGGCAAGCGCTGTCGCTGTCGGTCCGGGTCGCCGCCATCTCGACACTCGTCGCCCTGGTCCTCGGCACGCTCTGCGCCGCCGCCGTTTCGCGAACACAGTTCTTTGGCCGCGAAACCATCTCGCTGCTGGTCATCCTGCCGATCGCGCTGCCCGGCATCATCACCGGCATCGCGCTGCGTTCGGCCTTTTCGCTGGCCGAGATTCCATTCTCGTTCTGGACGATCGTGCTTGGCCACGCCACCTTCTGCGTCGTCGTTGTCTACAACAACGCAGTCGCCCGCTTTCGCCGCACTTCCGGCTCGATGATCGAGGCATCGATGGATCTCGGCGCCGCCGGCTTCCAGACCTTTCGCCATGTCGTGCTGCCCAATATCGCCACCGCGCTGCTCGCCGGCGGCATGCTCGCCTTCGCGCTGTCGTTCGACGAGGTCATCGTCACCACCTTCACCGCCGGCCAGCAGCAGACGCTGCCGATCTGGATGCTGGAGGAACTGATCCGTCCGCGCCAGCGCCCAGTCACCAATGTCGTGGCCATGGTCGTCGTGCTGGTGACGCTGCTGCCCATCCTCCTTGCCTACTACCTGACCCGCGACGGCGACCAGATCGCCGGTTCGGGCAAATGACGTCAAGAATCCATAAGGGAGAGACTTCCATGGACACAAAGATGCTGATCGGCTCGAAATTCGAGAAGGGCACCGAAACCGAGGAGCCGATCCTCAATCCGAAGACCGGAGCGACTATCCTCAACCTGCCTGAAGCCAGCCAGGCGCAGATCGAGGCAGCGGTGCTTGCCGCCGAAAAGGCCTTCGTCACCTGGTCGCGCACCACGCCGGCGCAGCGCTCGGGTTATCTGCTAAAGATCGCCGATCGCATCGAGGCCGACGCAAAGGATTTCGCGGCACTCGAGGCGCTCAATTGCGGCAAGCCGATCAATGCCGTGCTCAACGACGAAATCCCGGCGATCGTCGACTGTTACCGCTTCTTTGCCGGCGCCGTCCGCTCGATGCCCGGCCAGGTCGCCGGCGAATACATTCCTGGTCACACTTCGATGGTCCGCCGCGATGCCATCGGTGTCGTCGCCTCGATCGCGCCATGGAACTATCCGCTGATGATGATGGCCTGGAAGCTGGCGCCGGCGATTGCCGGCGGCAACACCGTCGTCTTCAAGCCGTCGGAGCAGACGCCGCTGACCTCGCTGAAGCTGGCGAAGATCCTCGCTGAAATCCTGCCGGACGGTGTTGTCAATGTCGTGCTCGGCCGAGGCGACAGCGTCGGCAACACGCTGATCAACCACCCGAAAGTCAACATGATTTCGATCACCGGCGACGTCGCCACCGGCAAGAAGGTGCTGCAGGCCGCAGCCAAATCGGTCAAGCGCACGCATCTCGAACTCGGCGGCAAGGCGCCGGTCATCGTCTTCGACGATGCCGATCTCGGCGCGGTGATCAATGGCCTGCGCGCCTTCGGCTACTACAATGCCGGCCAGGACTGCACTGCCGCCTGCCGCATCTATGCCGGCAAGAAGATCTACGACAAGCTCGTCGCCGACCTTTCCTCGGCCGTCTCGACCATCAAGTACAACCGCCCCGACGACACCGAGAACGAGATCGGGCCGCTCATCTCACGCCGCCAGCGCGACCGCGTCTCGAGCTTCGTCGAACGCGCCTCGGAGCTGAAGCACATCGAGATCACCACCGGCGGCAAGCCGGGCGAAGGCTCCGGCTTCTTCTACCAGCCGACCGTCGTCGCCGGCGCGCTGCAGGAAGACGAGATCGTGCGCCGCGAAGTGTTCGGCCCGGTTGTCTCCGTCACTCGTTTTTCCGAGGTCGACGAGGCGGTGAACTGGGCGAATGACAGCGACTACGGCTTGGCATCGTCGGTATGGACCAAAGACGTTTCGCGCGCCATGGCGACGGCAGCCCGGCTTCAGTATGGCTGCACCTGGATCAACACCCACTTCATGCTGACCAATGAGATGCCGCATGGCGGGCTGAAACAGTCCGGCTACGGCAAGGACATGTCGCTTTACGCACTGGAGGATTATACCGCTGTCCGCCATGTGATGGTGGCGCACGGGTAGCGCCTTCCTTCTCCCCGTTGACGGCCCGTTGACGGGGAGAAGGTGGCCCAGAGGGGCCGGATGAGGGCCAGCACAAGTCTTGCTCAGCTGGTTTCCGCCCCTCATCTGCCTGCCGGGCATCGATCTGCCATCTGGCGCTGAACATCGCTACCTCCTCACTCGTCCCATGTTTGCACGACGGTCTGCCGCGCAATTTGGCCGTCCTTCAGCTCCAGCATCGCCGCGCAGAACACTTTCGTGCCGTCGGGGTAGCTGCAGGCCTGCGTGAAGGCGAGATTGTCGCCGTCGGCGATGGTGGTGTCGACCTTGTGGGTCATCGCCCGGCTGCAGATGTCGTCCCAGAATGTGCTGATCGCCGCGCGTCCGCGAATTTCGCGCGGCTTGCTCGGCGGATTGTTGCGGTCGATCACCCGCACCAGAGCGTCATCGGCATAGAAGCTCGCGAGCATTTTTCCGTCACGGCCCTCGATTGCATTCTTGATCGCCGCGCCATTCACTGGCTTTGTCTTGGTCGGCATTTTATCCTCCATGTGCCCGTCTTCACGATCGGGCTGTTGATGATCAGAAGCGGGTATCGATGCGGTCCGACAGGCCGGTGCCGCGCTTGTCGAACAGGATCAGCCGCGAGAAGGCTACAGCCGCTTCAGCAGCCGGCTGTAGCCTTCGTCTTCCCAGTGCAGGTCGAGATTGGAAATGAAGCCCGGCACGAAAACGAGATCGAACAATCCCTGGCCGACCACCTGATAGGCGATCCGCACGTCGCCACTTCGGGCGTATCGCGTTTCGACGGCCTCACGAGATTTGTCCGCCAGGCCCGACGATTTCTGGTCGCTCAACATAGCAGAGGCGCGACGCTTACGGCAGATCAAACGTTAGAAGATGGGAATGCAAGCGTATGGGCCATGAGAGGCACGTTTGCTGACTACTTCTGCGAAGCGGCGATCCCGGCATTCGACTCACCGGCCCCAGGGCCTTTGCCGCCTGGAACGACGCCCCCGGCATCGGCGCGGAAGCCCACTGCTTCCGGTGCAGCCGGCCGCTTGATCCTTGCCGAGGCGGCCACGACAAGCTCGTTGAAGCCTTCGCCACCGCCGTCCAGCATTTCGAACAACTGCCGCCGCATCCTCGGTTCCCAGAACTTGTTGATATGCTCGGCGACGCCGGCAATGCCTTCCTCGCGCGGCTTGGAGTGAAAAAAGGCGGCGATCTGATTGGCCATGCGGACCAGCTTCTCGCTGGTGCTCATGATGTGGCCTTCGTCATGCGACATGCTTGGCAACTCCCGAAACCACCCGTTCGGGGTGGGTGAAGATATCGAAATCATTGCCGCGCACCAAAGCCACCAGCGTCATGCCGGCGTCCTCGGCGGTGCGGATGGCAAGTGCCGTCGGCGCCGAAACGGCGATGATGAACGCAGCGCCGATCGCCGCCGTCTTCTGCACCATCTCGACCGAAACGCGCGACGTCACCACGACGGCACCCAAGGTGCCATCGATGCCGGCTTTGGCGAGTGCGCCGGCCAGCTTGTCGAGCGCATTGTGGCGGCCGACATCCTCGCGCGCCATGACGATACCCTTGCCGGAGATATAAAAACCGGCGGCGTGGACCGCGCCGGTCTCGGCATGCAGCGGCTGCACTTTCGACAAAAGCTTGACCGAACGGACGATGTCGTCCGCCGTAAGCGTAAGTTTTGACGAACCGACCGTCTCGACCGAACGCATCGCCTCCTCGATCGACTCGATGCCGCACAACCCGCAGCCGACCGGTCCGGCCAGCCGCCGGCGCCGCGCCTCGAAGCGCGTATTGGCCTGGTCCTTTAGCCTGATCTGGATGTCGATGCCGGCGCCGTGATCTTCGACTTCGATCGCCTCAATTTCTTGCCGGTTGGCGATAATGCCCTCGGTCAGCGAGAAGCCGAGCGCGAAATCCTCGAAATCGGCGGGACTTGCCATCATCACCGCATGGGTGGTGCCGGCAAAGGAGAACGCCACCGGCGTCTCTTCCGGCACCATCCGGTTGGCGGCCGCAGTGCCGCCGGCGCGGTGCGCCAGCCGCGAGATCTGCGTCGTGGCTTTGCGGCGCGCGCTCAACGATTACTCCGCTGCTTCCAAGGTCGCGATGCGACGGCTGTTGCGGGCCTGCTCGTCATAGTCGAGCTGCCATTCCGACGGTCCGTTGGACGCGCCGACCTGCACCGCCGTCACCTTGTATTCCGGGCAGTTGGTCGCCCAGTCGGAGAAGTCGGTGGTGATGACGTTGGCCTGCGTGTCTGGATGGTGGAACGTTGTATAGACCACGCCCGGCGACACCTTGTCGGTGATCAGCGCGCGCAGCGTCGTCTCGCCGGAGCGGCTGGTCAGTCGGACCCAGTCACCGTCGCGCAGGCCGCGGTTTTCGGCGTCATGCGGGTGGATCTCGAGCCGGTCCTCGCTATGCCACATGATATTGTCGGTACGCCTGGTCTGCGCGCCGACATTGTACTGCGACAGGATGCGGCCGGTGGTCAGCAGCAGCGGGAAGCGCGGTCCCGTCCTCTCGTCGGTCGCCACATATTCGGTGCGGATGAACTTGCCCTTGCCGCGCACGAAGCCGCTGATATGCATGATCGGCGTACCTTCCGGCGCCTGCTCGTTGCAGGGCCACTGCACCGAGCCCATCTTGTCCAGATAGTCAAAGGAAACCTTGGCGAAGCTCGGAGTCGTCTTGGCGATCTCGTCCATGATTTCCGACGGATGCTGGTAATTCCAGTCAAGCCCCATCGTCTGTGCGAGCTTCTGCGTCACTTCCCAGTCGGCCAGCCCGTTCTTCGGCGCCATCACCTTGCGCACGCGATTGATGCGGCGCTCGGCATTGGTGAAGGTGCCGTCCTTCTCGAGGAAAGTCGAGCCGGGCAGGAAGACATGCGCGTAGTTGGCGGTCTCGTTGAGGAAGAGGTCGTGGACGACGACACATTCCATCGCCGCGAGGCCCGCGGCGACATGCTTGGTGTCGGGGTCGGACTGCAGGATGTCCTCGCCTTGCACATAGAGGCCCTTGAACGAGCCGTCGACGGCGGCGTCCAGCATGTTGGGGATGCGCAGGCCGGGCTCATCGTCGAGCTTGACGCCCCAAAGGCTCTCATAGATATCGCGCACCGCGTCGCCGGAGACGTGACGATAGCCGGGCAGCTCATGCGGGAACGAGCCCATGTCGCAGGAGCCCTGCACATTGTTCTGGCCGCGCAGTGGGTTCACGCCGACGCCTGGCCGGCCGATATTGCCGGTCGCCATGGCGAGGTTGGCGATGGCGATGACGGTGGTCGAACCCTGGCTGTGCTCGGTCACGCCGAGGCCGTAATAGATCGCGCCATTGCCGCCGGTGGCAAACAGCCGTGCGGCGCCGCGGATCTCTTCGGGATCGACATTGGCAAGCTGGCCGACAACTTCCGGGCTGTTTTCCGGCAGCGCCACGAACGACGCCCAGTCCTGGAACTCGTCCCAGTCGCAGCGCTCGCGGATGAAGGCCTCGTCGAACAGGCCTTCGGTGACGATGACATGCGCAAGCGCGGTGACCACGGCGACATTGGTGCCGGGCTTCAGCGGCAGATGATGCTGCGCCTCGATATGGGCCGAGCGCACGATGTCGGTGCGGCGCGGGTCGAGCACGATCAGCTTCGCGCCCTTGCGCAACCGCTTCTTCATGCGCGACGCAAACACCGGATGTGCGTCGGTCGGATTGGCACCGATGATCATCACCACGTCGGTCTGCTCGATCGAATCGAAATCCTGGGTGCCTGCCGAAGTGCCGAATGTCTGGCCAAGACCATAGCCGGTCGGCGAATGGCAGACGCGGGCGCAGGTATCGACATTGTTGTTGCGGAAACCCTGTCGGATCAGCTTTTGCACCAGATAGGTTTCCTCGTTCGTGCAGCGCGACGAGGTGATGCCGCCGATCGAGGTTCGGCCATACTGGTACTGGATGCGGCGGAACTCGTTGGCAGTGTGGGTCAGCGCTTCGTCCCACGACACTTCGCGCCATGGATCGGTGACCTTTTCGCGGATCATCGGATTGAGGATGCGCTCCTTGTGGGTCGAATAGCCGTAGGCAAAACGGCCCTTGACGCAGCTATGGCCACGGTTCGCCTTGCCGTCCTTGTAGGGCACCATGCGCACCAGTTCGTCGCCGCGCATTTCGGCCTTGAACGAGCAGCCGACGCCGCAATAGGCGCAGGTGGTGACCACCGAATGCTCCGGCTGGCCGATCTTGATCACCGACTTCTCGGAGAGCGTCGCTGTCGGACAGGCCTGCACGCAGGCGCCGCAGGACACGCATTCGCTGTCGATGAACAGCTGATGCATGCCGGCCGACACCCGGCTTTCAAAGCCGCGGCCCTCGATGGTCAGCGCGAAGGTGCCTTGCACCTCCTCGCAGGCGCGCACGCAGCGCGAGCAGACGATGCATTTCGACGGATCATAGGTGAAGTACGGGTTGGACTCGTCCTTCGCCATCCATTTGAAGTTTTCTGCGCCATCATTCTTCTTGAAGACGTGGTTGTCGCCCTCATAGCCGTAGCGCACGTCGCGCAGGCCGACGACGCCGGCCTGCGTTTGCAATTCGCAGTCGCCATTGGCCGCACAGGTCAGGCAGTCGAGCGGATGGTCGGAGATGTAGAGCTCCATCACGCCGCGGCGAATGTCCTTCAGCCTTCCGGTCTGGGTGTGCACGACCATACCCGGCGCCACCGGCGTCGTGCACGAAGAAGGCGTGCCGTTGCGGCCGTCGATCTCGACCAGGCAGAGCCGGCAGGAGCCGAAGGCATCGACCATGTCAGTGGCGCAAAGCTTCGGGATGGTGATTCCGGCCTCCATCGAGGCGCGCATGATCGAGGTGCCTTCCGGCACAGTGACGGTGAAGCCGTCGACGGTCAGCGTCACCTGCTTCTCGGAGGTCGAGGCCGGTGTGCCGTAGTCGATTTCCTGAACGAGACCCATGGCGAGACTCCTATTCTGCTGCTTCGGCGACCGGCGCCGGCTTGAAATCATCGCGGAAGTGGTTGATTGCGCTCATCACCGGATAGGGCGTGAAGCCACCCAGCGCACAGAGCGAACCGAACTTCATCGTGTTGCAGAGGTCGGTCACCAGTTCGATCTGCTTTTCCGGCTCGATGCCTTTGGCGATCTTGTCGATCGTCTCGACGCCGCGCGTCGAGCCGATGCGGCACGGCGTGCACTTGCCGCAGCTTTCGATGGCGCAGAACTCCATGGCGAAGCGCGCCTGCTTCAGCATGTCGGCTGTGTCGTCGAAGACGGTGATGCCGGCATGGCCGATCAGCCCGTCCTTGGCGGCGAATGCCTCGTAGTCGAAAGGCGTGTCGAACAGGGAGCGGGGAAAATAAGCTCCCAATGGACCCCCGACCTGCACCGCCTTGACCGGCCGTCCAGTGGCCGTGCCACCGCCGATGTCGTCGACGATCTCGCCAAGCGTCATGCCGAACGCCGCCTCGAACAGGCCGCCATATCTGACGTTGCCGGCGATCTGGATTGGAATGGTGCCGCGCGAGCGGCCCATGCCGAAATTCTTGTAGAAGGCAGCACCCTTGTCCATGATCACAGGCACCGAGGCCAGCGAGATGACGTTGTTGATCACCGTCGGCTTGCCGAACAGGCCCTGGATGGCCGGCAGTGGCGGCTTGGCGCGAACGACGCCGCGCTTGCCTTCGAGGCTGTTGAGCAGCGAGGTTTCCTCGCCGCAGACATAAGCGCCGGCGCCGACGCGGATCTCCATGTCGAAGGCGTTCGGCGAGCCCAGCACATTGACGCCGAGCAGGCCGGCCTTGCGGGCGACCTCGACCGCCTTCTCCATCATCGCCACCGCATGCGGGTATTCCGAGCGGATATAAACAAAGCCCTTGGTCGCGCCAGTGGCGATGCCGGCGATCGCCATGCCTTCGATCAGCACGAAGGGATCGCCCTCCATGATCATGCGGTCGGCGAAGGTGGCGCTGTCGCCCTCGTCGGCATTGCAGACAATGTATTTTTTGTCGGCCGTCGTATCGAGCACGGTCTTCCATTTGATCCCGGTCGGGAAGCCGGCGCCGCCGCGTCCGCGCAGGCCCGACTCCGTCACCTGTTTGACGATTTCGGCCGGAGCCATCGCCACGGCGTTCTGCAGGCCCTTCAGCCCGCCATGCGCCTTGTAGTGATCGAGCGACAGCGGATTGATGACGCCGCAGCGCGCGAAGGTCAGCCGCGTCTGCTTTGCCAGGAACGGGATCTTGTCGGGTGCACCCAACCAGCGCTTGTGGTAGCCGCCGGTGAGAAAGCCACAGTCGAAAAGGCTTTTGACGTCGGACGGCTTTACCGGCCCATAGGCGACGCGGCCATTGGCTGTCGCCACCTCGACCATCGGCTCGAGGGAATAGGCGCCGCGCGAACCATTGCGCACGATCTTGGCCTCGATACCGCGGTCGGCCAATTCCTTTTCGATCGCCTTGGCGACCTTTTCAGCACCGAGCGCCAGCGCGCCGGAATCGCCGGGAACGTAGATGCGCGGGATCATGAGCGCACCTCGGTCACGATCTCGTCAAGCTTTTCGTCATCGAGCCGGCCGATCACCTCGCCGTCCAGCATTGCCGATGGCGCGCAGGCGCAAAGGCCGAGGCAATAGACCGGTTCCAGCGTCACCGAACCGTCGCGGGCCGTCTCGTGGAAGCCGATGCCCAGCAATTGCTTGAGCTTGGCGGCAATGGCATCCGAGCCCATCGATTGACAGGCTTCCGCCTGGCAGAGCTTCAGCACATGCCGCCCAGCCGGATGGCTGCGGTAGTCATGATAGAAGGTGACGACGCCGTGCACCTCTGCCTTGGAGATGTTCAGCGCCTCGGCGATCACCGGCAACGCGTCCTGCGGCACATGGCCGAATTCTTCCTGGATGCCGTGGAGGATCGGCAACAGCGGGCCTTCGAGGCCCTTCAACTCCTGGACGATCGCCGCCGTGCGCGACGCGATCTCGGTACCTGCAGGCTGCATTGTCATGCAGCGCCCTCCCTGGTCGTAGTAATCTTCCGCTAAGTGCTTAGGAAATCAGAGGAAACCCACCAAATCAATAAAGCTGATCCGTTGTTCGATAGAAATCTTCTATCGACACCGTCCAGCCTGCAATCTCTAGCTCAGTGGCGGGCGCGGAAATCGTCTGCCAGCGCCATCGCCTCGTCCAGCAGCGCCGAGACCAGCGGAGTGTGCGGCTCGCGCGGTGTCGCCACCAGCCCGACGGTGTGGCTGGCATCCGGCTCGACGATCGGAATGGCCCGGATCGGCTCGGAAAAGCCGAACGTTTCCGAGAGGTTGAGCGGCATGATCGACGACCATTTGCCGGTGCGGATATGGGAGAACAGCACGATCATCGAATTGGATTCGAGTGTCGGCCGCACCTCAACGCCGGCCTCGGCAAGGTGCTGGTCGATGATGCGGCGGTTCTGCATGTCCGGCGTCAACAGGCAGAGCGGCAGCTGGCTAAGCTCCGCCCATGTCACTTTGTCGCGGTCGGAATAGGGGGTTCCGACCGCGGTGATCAACTGATAGCGCTCGTCATAGAGCGGCACGCTGGTCACCCGCCCCAGCGGCTCGTTGTCGAGATAGGTAATGCCGGCGTCGATATCGAAATTGCCGAGCAGCGACAGCACCTCGATCGAGGTGCGCGACAGCACAGAGAAGGTGACGCCGGGATGTTTTGCCCGAAAAGGTGTCGTCAGCCGCGCCACCATGGCCAGCGCCGTCGGGACGGCCGCGATGCGGATGCGCCCCGAGAGGCCGTGGCGCGCCGCCCGCATTTCCTCGCGCATGGTGCGGGTATCGCCGACGATGCGGCGCGCCCACACCAGCACCTGTTCTCCCTCCGGCGTCAGCCCCTGAAAGCGCGATCCGCGCAATACCAGCATCACGCCGAGCTGGCCCTCCAGCTGCTTGATGCCGGCCGAAAGCGTCGGCTGGGTGACGCCGCACACATCCGCCGCCCGGCCGAAATGCTCTTCCCTGGCCAGCGCGATGAAGAATTCCAGCTTGTCGATCATGAGCGGACGCTACCCGGCCAAGTGAGGTTACGCCAGATGCATGCTGTTTTTGCTTGGCGAATCCTCATGCGGCCGAAGCTTCGCCTCCGTCCAAGCTAACGGTCGACCAGGTTCAGAATGTTGCCGTCAGGATCCTTGAACCAGGCGACCTTCATGCCGTAGCCGACATGGATGTCGCCTTCCAGCGTCAGGCCCGGCATATCGTAATGTTCGAAGACGACGCCCTTCGACCTTAACGCGCTGACAATTTTTTCGATCTCGTCGCCGACCATCCAGGTTACCGCCGTCGCTTTGTTGGTTCCGGCGAACATCGAGCGATACACGTTGATGCTGGTGTCACCGCATTTGTAGACGATCAGTTCGCCCCCCTCGTTGTGAACCTCCGTCAGACCCAGAACGCCTTCATAGAAGGCCTTGGCCTTGGCCAGGTCCTTCACCGCGAGATTGGCCGTTGCGTTGCTGTTTGCGAGCATGATTGGTCTCCTTTCCTTGCTGGCGAGCACGTCCGAAGCCCTGCAACAAGATAGGGCTGCTTCGTTTTCCGGCGACCGCAGCTTGTGCGATTGGCGTGCCTCTTCCCTAAAGACGTTTTGTCTCCCGCAAATCCCGACAAGCAGACGCGAATTTTGAAGCCATGCCACTGTGCGTGTCGTTCCGCCGCTTGGTTCTGTTCGGGAACTGCATTATCTCAGGCGGAAAGCAGAGGAAAAAGCTCATGTCCGTCACCAAGGAAATCGTCATCGAGCGCCTGAAGACGGTCAACGGACCGGACTTCACCGGCAACATCGTCGACCTCGGCATGGTTTCCGAGATTTTCATTGCTGATGCCAAGGTCTTCTTCTCGATCACCGTCCCTGCCGCCCGGGCTCAAGAGATGGAGCCGTTGCGCGCCGCCGCCGAACGCGTCGTCAAGGCGATCCCCGGTGTCGCCGGCGCCGTGGTTGCGCTGACGGCGGAAAGGAAAGGCGGCGGCATGGAGGCTCCGGTTCCGCAAAGGCCCGCTCCCAGGCCCGCGCCGGCCGCACCCGCTGCCGCGCCACGACCGGCCCCGCATGCTCCAGCCTCGCACAGCCAGGGCAAGCGCGGTGTTCCCGGCATCGAGGCGATCATCGCTGTTGCTTCCGGCAAGGGCGGCGTCGGCAAGTCGACCACCGCCGTCAACATCGCGCTAGGCCTCGCCGCCAACGGCCTGAGGGTCGGCGTGCTCGATGCCGACATCTACGGCCCGTCGATGCCGCGGCTGCTCAACATCCATGGCCGGCCGCAGACAGTCGACGGCAAGGTCCTGAGGCCGATGGAGAATTACGGCCTGAAGGTCATGTCGATGGGCTTCCTCGTCGATGAGGAGACGCCGATGATCTGGCGCGGGCCGATGGTGATGTCGGCATTGACGCAAATGCTGCGCGAGGTCGAGTGGGGTCCGCTCGATGTGCTCGTCGTCGACATGCCGCCCGGCACCGGCGACGCGCAGCTGACCATGGCCCAGCAGGTGCCGCTGGCCGGCGCCGTCATCGTCTCGACGCCGCAGGATCTGGCCCTGATCGATGCCCGAAAAGGCCTCAACATGTTCAGGAAGGTCGACGTGCCGGTGTTGGGCATCGTCGAGAATATGAGCTATTTCCTCGCCCCCGACACCGGCAAGCGCTACGATATCTTCGGCCATGGCGGCGCGCGCCGCGAGGCCGAGCGTCTCGGCGTCACCTTCCTCGGCGAAGTGCCGCTCGAGATGGGCATCCGCGAAAGCTCCGATGCCGGCACGCCGGTGGTGGTCTCGAAGCCCGATAGCGCCGAGGCGAAGATCTACCGCGACATCGCCTCGAACGTCTGGGGCAGGGTCAACGAAGAACGCGGCGCGGCCGAAGCCGCCGTGCCAAGCATCGTGTTCGAGTGATCCCCTCCCCCTTGAGGGGAGGGTGCCTCGCGGAGCGAGGCGGGTGGGGTCGGCACCCACGGCGCGGCCTACTAAGACACAAA